>CAYGST010000132.1:0-10237 GCA_964352415.1 uncultured Planctomycetaceae bacterium
GTTTCGAGAGGGAGAATTTGACAAGTTGGTGAGTTTTGATGGAGTTGAGGTTGGTCGGAGCGCATTAAGTACATTTTTGCTGACTCATAAACTAACAGACCTGTCATTCTCCAAGAAACAATGGAAAGTTTTTTGTGGCGAACTTCACAACACGCTACTCTCGTTTATGACAGCACAACGAGTACTCACTCTAGAGTCACCTGACCGAATTATTATGTACTCTGCCAATTACTCAGTTAATTTAGTATGGAGTCATTTAGCTAAGTTAAGCAAAGTTCCATTTTACTCCATGAGTGCTGGAGGCAATTTTTCCCAGCGCTTACAAAAAATGTTGTTAGCGCGTCGCCACTGGTTATATCAGCCAGCACTTGACGCATGGAAGGATTTCCGAAATTTTCCTTGCCCAGAACAGTTTATAAGGTCTAATACTAAGCACTTAATTTCCCTGTTTGAGTCCAAGTTAAGCTTCGTTTACTCTTTACCTAAAAACCAAGAATCTATAAGTATCCGCAAATATTTTAATATCAAAGATAGCCAAAAAATTCTTCTTTGCACGATGAGCAGCTACGATGAAATTATAGCTGCTCAGCTATGTAGAATATTGCCAGAAAATTTAAATTTACTCTTTCCAACTCAGATCAATTGGATTCATGCCCTAATTAATTTTGTTTCTGCTCGGCCTGACTTATTCCTGATTTTTCGCCCACACCCTAGAGAATTTCCTAATAAGAGAGACTCTGCAAAATCACAGCATGCTGAGCAGTTAGAAGCGACTTTTTCCGATCTTCCTGAAAATGTTGCCGTCAATTGGCCGACAGATCAATTGTCACTTTATGACATGGTCGAGGAAATCGATGTTTGCCTCAATGGTTGGTCTAGTGTAGGTGAGGAACTAAGTCTTTTAGGTATTCCAGTAGTTATTTACAATACTGATTTAATTCTCTACCCTTCTGAAATTAATTTACTTGGAAAAACAACTGAGATTTATTTTTCACAAATCGAACTTGCGCTTAATGAAGGTTGGAGTTTTGAGCGTAGCCGTATGGCTTATCGTTGGGCAGCTTTAAAATATTTTTATCTGTGCCTTGACATTTCCGACAGCTACCAGTTCACTGAAAATCAAGCTCAGTCCTACTCTCCACTGAAAAAGATTAAGAATCGAATTCTTGATAAATTCGATCCATTGCATATACAAAAATCTGACTATGAAGCAAAGGCCTCGCAGTTGATGGCCACATCCTCTATCAACGAGATCGTAAATAAAGCTCATGATTCAGTTCTTGATCTACTCGATCCTAATACTATTTTTCAATCATCTCTTGAAGAAGAAACTCAAGCACTACGTCTTGCTTTTGGTCGTATTGCCGATGCTCTTGGTTCAGAAAAGAGTTCAAAACTAACACCTCTCCGAGAACGCCTAATCCGCGAAAGCCATATTTAGTAAATAGCTGCTATGCTGACGCTACTTAAATCTATATATTGGTCTGTCATTACCCCCAATTTTGAATTAGCTAAAATCATAAATTTTGCCCACCGCGCTTGTTCTTGCATAGACAATCGACATTGTCTGGTCCTTGATGTAGGTTGTGGCTATGGTCAAAAACTTCAACTTTTAAACAGTGCCGGCTTCCATGCTATTGGAGTTGAAATCAATAATGAAATTGTGGAAAGCAATCGAAAAACAGGTCTAAATTGCCTAACAATTGAAGAATTTAAGACTGACCAGAGATGCTTCGACGTCATCTTGATGTCTCATGTAATCGAGCACTTTACACCAGAACAACTTTTACCTTTCATCGATACTTATCTCGACAAACTCAAACCTAATGGAAGTCTAATCATTGCTACTCCTTTATCTAATCCGTTTTTCTACGATGACTTTGATCATGTCAAGCCTTACCACCCAACAGGATTAGTGATGGTCTTTGGTGAAGAAAGGGCACAGGTCCAATACTATGCTCGAAATCGCTTAATACTCGAAGACATTTGGTTTCGGCATTCACCGTTTCGATTAGGGCATGGGCATGGCCGACATATTAAATCTTGGCGCACAAAAGCAAGGCAATTGGTTGACTTTGGGTGCGCAATCATATTTCATATCTCTTGTGGACTCATCAGTCGTACGGATGGATGGGTTGGGTTATTTCGAAAATCATCTTGAAGAAAGTTAGGCAAAATCCATCGCTCAAAAAGTGAATCTACAGATCTCACAGAAGCATCCTGAGTCCGCGTCGAATTTAGCCCCTATTGCTCTTTTTGCTTATAAGAGAATTGACTATCTGCCTAGTGTTATTGACTCGCTCCTAGCCAATCCTCTTTCTAGTCAATCTAAGTTATTTATTTTTTGTGATGCACCTAAGACCTTGTCGGACTTATCTTCTGTTCAATTAGTGCGTGATTATGTTCATAGCATACAGGGTTTTCAAGCAGTCTCAGTAATAGAAAGAGCCATCAACTTTGGATTGGCAAGGTCAATTGTTGACGGTGTAACATGTTTATGTTCTCAATATGGAAAAGTCATTGTTATTGAGGATGATGTTATTGTTTCATCTAGGTTTCTTGAATTTATCAACAGAGCTCTACAAGAATATGCTGACAATCCAAAAGTTTTTCAGATCTCAGGATATATGTATCCTGGCAACTATATGACGAGTGGCGATACATTTTTCTTGTCCGGTATATCTTGTTGGGGCTGGGCTACGTGGAAACGAGCTTGGCAGTTTTATGATCCTTTTTTGGACGGATTAAAAAAAATAAAATACAACTATAAACTTCGTGAGCGCTTTGATTTGAACGGGGCTTACAATTATTATGGTATGGCTAGAAAACAATTGGCAGGCCATATTGATTCTTGGGGAATCTGTTGGCAGTGGAGTGTTTTTCGCCAAAATGGCTTGGTTCTATATCCTTCTAAATCCATGGCCCAAAATCTGGGTGTTTATGGTTTTGGTACACACGGTGCAGGACATCATTCCTTACAAACTGATATTGACTCTGAGTGTTGGTCTGAGTGCCAAGTCAAGTTTCCGGACAGGGTAGAGTTAAGTCTACCTGCTCAAGCAGAAGTAGAGCGGCGTCTCAGAAGCCTTCAGCCTAGTTGGAATGAAAAAATATTGGGGCGATTCAGGAAAATAGTGAAGTGGCTATAAAAAGTTTCATAAAAGAATTAAGCCCTCCGTTACTTTGGAGATTAACTGCTAGCCTACGGCGAAATATTCTACGGCAAAAGGCTGTGTTTTCTAAAAACACCCAAGATTTGGATGTCTATTGGGAAGCTCAAATGGCTGAGATTCTTGAGACATGGGGTGAGGGCAACACCTGGAATGAGATTCAGCTTTTACTTGTGAATTGTGATGGCAATGCATTAGATATTGCTTGTGGTACTGGCAAGGTCATGAGCATTTTAGATGACGTCACTTCCTTGGAAATTTATGGTTGTGACATTTCAGATCTGCTTATAAAAAAAGCTCTTGAACGGGGTATTCAAAAAGAAAATCTCATGATATGTGACGCAACTTCTTTGCCTTATGAAAGTAAACACTTTAAGTATTCTTACTCCATCGGCTCTCTAGAGCATTTTACTGAAAGCGGCATTGATCTTGCCATATCTGAGGCTGCACGGACAACTTCAAAAGCTTCATTTCATATGATGCCGGTATCTAAGTCAGGGAAGGATGAAGGCTGGCTGAAAACCTATCAGAGCTTCCACAATTGCTCCGTAGATTGGTGGCGACCAAGATTCAAGAAGCATTTTAACAAGGTATTGATATTAGACTCTAAATGGGAAGATGATATTTCAGCAGGAAAGTGGTTTCTTTGCTGGCATTGAAATCAGAAAAAAGACAAGAATTCTACTTGTTTTTCCACATGAAAGTTGTCTATTTTGCAGTGAGATTCGCCACCAAAATATGTACTGCCGTTTTAATAGGATGCACCTATTTTCATGGAATGCAATTAAAGATCAGATGCTTGGCAAGTAAGCATGTGACTTTTAGTAGAGAGGCAAAAATCCTTAATCCTTTTAGGAAAAGTCTTATCACCATAGGCTCACATACATTGTGTATGGGTGAGCTTTTGCTGGTTGTAGATAATGCTTATATTCATATAGGTGAGTGGACTTATATAGGCCCTGGCGCAAAGATTTGGGCAATGAAATCTATTTTTATTGGGAATAGAGTTTTTATTTCCCATGGGGTTCATATATTTGATAATAATTCCCATAGTTTATCTGCGCATGAGCGTCATCAACGCTTCAGAGAACTTCGAATTCATGGGAAGCATCTAATTGGTGAAAGGATCAAGAATGCCTCTGTAGTTGTTGAGGATGATGTTTGGATTGGATTTAATGCCGCAATTTTAAAGGGTGTTACTATTGGCAAGGGTGCAGTTATAGGCGCTTGCTCTGTAGTCACCCATGATATTCAACCTTATTCAATTGTTGTGGGCAATCCGGCCCGTCAAGTTGGAATTAGCCAAAAGTAATGTTTTGGACTGGCCATTTAAAAAAGAAATTGAGGCACCGAATGAATCGGCATCGAGTCAATATCTGTGGAGCTAATTCCTACCTGCCAGGCTTTATTGATAGGCGCTCTGCTAATGCAAAAATAATAATTGGTTCAGACTGCTTAGTTCAAGGCACACTTGTGTTAGAGCGTAGCGCAAGTATGCTGTGCCTCAGTGATCGAGTCTTAGTAGGAGGAGATACCATAATTGATTGTGCATTATCAGTAAATGTTGAAGAAGGTGTTTTGATTAGCTATCAATGCATAATTTCTGATTCTGACAACCACAGCCTTTACCCAGAATTACGTGTTAATGATCTAAAGAACTGGATAAATGGTAGGCAACATGATTGGTCGTCTAGTGCCATGGCCCCCGTACACATTAGTCGTAATGCCTGGATTGGAGCTCGAAGCATTATCCTTAAAGGTGTGCACATTGGAGAAGGTGCGGTTGTCGGCATGGGCAGTGTCGTGACACGCAATGTGCCTCCTATGACTGTTGTTGCCGGCAATCCCGCTAGAGTGATCAAGAAAATCAATTTACCTCCCCTTTAGCCTCTACATATATATAGGAAATAACAATGAAGATTGAAGCCATTGAGTTTGCCGGAACCCGTTATGCTGAAATCATTTGGTCTAACGTGTCTGTAGAGACAACGACCTTTTTCTCTCCGCCTGAATCCTCTTTTCAATTTGGGCTGCTAGCTCATGGTGCAGGGTATGTAGAAGAGCCACATTATCATCAGCCTTTCTCGCGAGAAATAACTGACTTACAACAGATGTTTGTCGTCCAGCGTGGGATTGTGTGCGTCGATTTATATAGTGATGACGGAAGTCTTCTGCGAAGCGTCACCTTAAAGACTGGTGACGCGATTGTCCTCATTCATGGGGTTCATGCCATTAGAGTTATAGAAGACATGCAGTGCATTAGTGTGAAGCAAGGTCCATTCATGGGTGCAAAATTTGACAAGGTTGTGGTGAGTGTAAAGCAATGATTCCTGTATTTGAGCCCGATATTGGTGAAGAAGAACTTACATATGTTATTGATGCCTTGAAAAAAGGTGAGATTTCGGGAAACTTTGGCACATACTTAGAACGATTTGAAAATGAATTTGCTAATTTTTGTGATTGCCGATATGGAGTCGCAGTTACTAGTGGGACAGCAGCCTTACATTTAGCTATTGATGCAGCAGGTGTAGGAAAAGGTGACGAAGTTTTAGTGAGTTCAAGCACTAATATTGCTACTGCTCTTGGGGTTGTTCACAACGGAGCGATTCCTGTTCCTGTGGATTCAGAGTCTGTTACGTGGAATCTTGATGTTAGTCTAATTCCTGATCTGATTACGCCTCGGACGAAGGCCATTATTCCGGTTCATCTACTTGGTCATCCAGTAGATATGGACCACTTAATGACTATTGCTCACAAATATAATTTGCTTGTGATTGAAGACTGTGCAGAGTCTCATGGTGCGACAGTCCGTGGTCGTATGACGGGCAGTTTTGGTGATATGGCATGCTTTAGTTTTTATGCTAACAAGGTAATCACAACTGGTGAAGGCGGCATGGTTGTGACAAACGACGAAAACTTATACGAACGTCTTCGCCTTTTACGTAACTTAGGCTTCACGAAACCACGATTTCGTCATGAGGTTAGGGGCTATAACTTTAGGATGACGGGTTATCAGGCCGCGATGGGGCTTGCCCAGTTACACAAAATAGACCAAATTCTTTTGCAGAAGCGTCGCATAGCAAAGCTTTACAATTCTTATCTATCTAATATTCCTGGGCTACGCTTACCAGTTGAACTGGACTGGGCAAAAAATGTTTATTGGATGTACGGCATTGTTGTCCAGTCCGATTTTGGTATAACTCGTGATCAGTTAACACAAAATCTTAGGGAGCAAGGCATCGATACGCGCACCTTTTTCTGCCCTATGAATCAACAACCGTGCTTGTCAGAGTTGCCAGGCTTCAAACAGATTGATTGCCCTGTGGCTGATCATCTATGGGAAAGCGGTTTGTATTTACCCTCTTCGCTCTCTTTGACAGAGAATACTATTCGAAAAATATCTGAGACAATATCAGGGTGTTATGAAAAGAGATAAATGCATATTGGTCTTTTTTTAGGTGATTTTCAACCTGGTGTTGGTGGTGGATACACCTTTGTCAAGGAAGTTGTTGAATCTTTCGTCCTAGTTGCTGGGGAGAGTTATCATAGATTCACGATAATATGTTTACCTACTACTGCGACCTATTTTGAATCATCTAATCTGCCCAGCAATATTAGTCTTGCCCAGATAAATGTCTCTAAATTGTGGACCAGTATTGAGTTGCGTTTAGCTCGGTTTTCAGACTTTCTTGGTTTCTTTTGGCCTAGCCGTTTAGAGACTCTTTCGAGGGAGCATGGAATAGAGCTTGTATGGTTTGTGGGTTGTGTACCCACGGTCATGGATATTCCTTATATTGCAACGGTATGGGATGTGCAGCATTTGACAGATCCTTGGTTTCCAGAGGTGAGTGCAAAGGGGGAATGGTATGCGCGTGACAGTTTGCTCCAGATTGCTCTTCGTCGGGCAACTAAGATTATCACTGGAACAGTTGTTGGCAAACAGGAGTTAGAGTTTTTTTACAGAATTCCTGGGGACAGAGTGAAGATACTGCCCCATCCAACGCCAAAATTTGCACTAGAACCTATCCAGCAGAGTGGTGAGTCCTCTATCGCGCTGCTGGACCTAGACAAAGACTTTGTACTGTATCCAGCTCAGTTTTGGGCGCACAAGAATCATATCAATCTACTAATTGGATTTAAGATGCTTCTGGAATCTCAACCGAAAGAGTTGGACCTTGTTTTTGTCGGTTCAGATAGGGGAAACCAGGATTTCGTTAGAGCTAGAGTAGATCAACTTGGCTTAACTCATCAGGTTAAATTTCTTGGTTTTGTATCGCTAGAGGAACTGATTAGCCTTTATAGGTTTGCGATCGCGTTAGTCTACTCATCTTTCTCGGGGCCAGAAAACTTACCTCCTTTAGAAGCCTTTGCTTTAGGTTGCCCTGTAATAACGTCTGATTTTCCAGGGGCGCGCGAGCAATTAGGAGAAGCAGCTCATTTTTTTAATCCTCACGAACCAAAATCCATTGCCAATGCAATTTATAAAGTCATGAGTGATGACAATTATAAAAACACCCTGATTAAGCTTGGACTAGAAAGAGCTAACAGTTGGACTGGCCTAGACTATGCCCGTGGTGCTTTAGATCTCATTGATGAATTGGAATCTATTCGTGGCACTTGGCAGTGATTGCACAAATGAACTTTGCGAGTTTGTCATTTGGCAGATATTGGTGTGGTGATTCAATATGTATCCAAGCCTGAGCATAATTACACCATCTTACAATCAAGGAGATTTTATTGAAGAGACTATTTTAAGTGTTCTAGATCAGGACATAGAAAAGCTAGAATACATTATCTGTGATGGTGGCAGTTCAGATCAGACATTGGATATCCTCAGACAGTATGAGCATCGCTTGGCATGGATTTCTGAACATGACAATGGGCAATCAGAAGCTATCAACAAGGGGATTGCACAATCAAAAGGAGAAATTATCGGCTGGATAAACTCTGACGATCTATATTATCCAGGTGCCTTCAAGAATGTTTTAGCTTTTTTCGAGAGTCATCCAGAAGCCGATTTTCTATACGGAAAAGCGAATTATATTAGTCAAAATGGTGATTTTTTAGAAATTTATCCTACTCAAGAATGGGATTATCATGCCTTATGTGGCAGGTGTTTCATTTGCCAACCTGCTGTGTTTTTCAGGCGAAAACTCTGGGAAAAGTTTGGACCTCTTGATGAAAGCTTGAAGTACTGTCTTGATTATGAACTGTGGTTGAGATATAGCAAATCATCAAATGTTTGTTACTACGAACAAGTATTGTCAGCATTTAGACTGCACAAGAATACTAAAACTCTGAGCCAGAGAATTCAGGCGCATGACGAACTGAATGAGATGATGAAAACCAGGTTAGGATATGTTCCTGACATTCATGTTATTCGCTTGGCATTAGTCAAGACGGAGCAAGAAATTGGCTATATTTCGAAACACAAAATCCACCACAGAAAGTTGCCATTGAGAAGCGGAAGATTTTGGTTTAAGTTGATCACCCACACTATTTTTGAATTTTGGAGATTCAAGAAATTCCCTTCGATTACAAATCTGACAAAGATTTTGCTTTGCGAGAAGAAAAAGTATGTTTGACGAATGTAATTTTGTCTGTACCATTATGCATTGCTAATGCCAAGTAAAAACCATGGCTTTTAAGACGGACATGCATATTTTTGTTTTTTAGCTTCTTGTGGCATTAAGACGACAAGTCAATATCTTGGTGTAAACGCGTGATTAAATTATTGGTGAATGGTCGTTTTTTGAGCCAAAAAATCACTGGCGTGCAGAGATATAGTCGTGAATTCTTATTGACTTTAGATAGGCTGTTAGAAGATAAGGTCTTAGACAAAAATTTGTGGGACATACAAATTTTATGCCCTTGCAAAAGTGATGATCTTAGTTTTAAAAACATCAGGAAAGTTTCTTTTGGGATATTTTCAGGTCAGCTCTGGGAACAAGTAGAGTTACCCATCTATGTGGCACTTAAGTACAGGGAGCGTATTCTGTTTTGCCCCGGAAATTCTGCTCCGCTAGCCTCACTAATAATTCATGTCAAGACTATCGTTGTTGTTCATTGTTTATCACAGGTATATTTCCCTAAAGATTATTCCTTTTATTTCAGATGGTTTTATAAAATTGTTACCCCCGTCATCATGAAGTTTTCGGATTGGCTAATCATGGATTCTGAAGCGGAGAGATCTACTATATGTCAGCTTTATCCATGTATAGCTCACAAGTCTGTGTCGATTCAAATTGGTGGTTTGTCTGACAAAAAACGCTTGAGATCCACACAGTTAGCTCACAATCCTCGAATTTATGTGGATGGTATTGATGTAAATGAGTTATTTGTTTTAATTGTTGGCTCACTTTCTTTGCGTAAAAACTTGTCTGGCATTTTAAAAGCCTCGGCTGAGATTGATCCGAGCCTTAAGATCAAATTTGTTGTAGTTGGTGTTGACAATAATGTTGTCAAGGTGGCATATCCAGACATTGACATAATCCAAGGTAGTCGTGTTGTGTTTTTGGGCAGTGTCACAGACGATATGCTTGCGGAACTTTATTTGGGGGCTCTTTGTCTGCTTTTCCCTTCCTTCCATGAGGGTTCAGGATTGCCTCCTTTAGAGGCAATGGCCTATGGGTGCCCTGTGATTGTCTCGGATATTCCCGTGCTTAGGGAAAGATGTGGTGATGCTGCCCTCTATTGCAATCCTTATGATCCGAGAAGCATTGCCGATGCGGTTGTAATGATGACTCAAAATCCTCTCTTAAGAGATCAACTAAGACAGGCTGGTATAGATTGGGCAAATCATCTCTCATGGGAGCGATGTGTGCTTGAGACGATGCAGACAATCGCGCAGAAGTTTGACTCGCATTCGCTACAATAACTTTGAAGGTCATTAACAAATCCGTACCGTCAGATTCTATTGATTTTAAAACTCTAACCAATATCAATAGAATCGCGATCGCCCACGAATGGTTTGCTAGCTACGCAGGCTCCGAGCGCGTGGTGGAACAGATGTTGGCGGTCTACCCCCAGGCGGATCTCTTCAGCCTGGTTGACTTTCTAGATGCCAG
>CAYGST010000133.1:0-10226 GCA_964352415.1 uncultured Planctomycetaceae bacterium
CCTTCGACTGGCTCGTCGCGCAGCGCGACGGCCGCGGGCGCATCGTCTGCAGCGAGCACGGCGTCGAGCACACCGGCAAGAACGCGGGGGCGATCGTGATCGCGCTCGAGCTCGCCAAGCACGAGCCGCAGGAGGGACGCGCCGCGCTGCACCAGCTGGCCCTCGAGCTCGGTTCGAGGCTCGTGGAGCGTCTCGAGCGCGAGGGCACCAGCCCGTGCTTCACGTTCCGCCCCGGACGCCACGACCCGTTCAACTGCTCGAACTCGGTGATCGACGGCGGCGCCTGCGCCGACGCGCTGGCGACGCTCGTGCGCGCGCTCGAGGGCGAACGCTTGGAGGACGATCTCGCGCCGCTGCGCGCAGCGAGCCTGACCCACGCGCGCACCTACCTGCGCTACGCCGTGCTCGACAAGGGCATCCCGGCCCAGCGTGCCTGGGGGTTGACCGGTCTCGCCTCGGCCTGGCGTTCGGAGAACGACCCCGTGCTGTTCGATGCGGCGCGCGAGGCCGTCACGATCCTGGAGGGCATTCAGCACGCGGACGGCAGCTACCCGTACCACCCGCTCGCGTGGGGAGCGGAGCACGCCGGCTCGAGCGACGTCTCGGCGTTCTACCAGTCGCGCGTCACCGGCTTCCTGATTCATGCGCTCGAGGATCTGGGGCTCGATCCGCGGGACGAGGCGTTCGCGCCGCAGCTGCGCCGGGGGCTGGAGTTCCTCGTCGGGCTGCACGGGCCGGACGGCGTCAAGTGTGGGCTCGTCGAGGCGAAGCCGTGGTATTGGGGCGCGACCTACGAGGTGGCCTCGCACCCGTTCGACGTGTTCGCGCTCGCCGCGGGCTGGCGGCTGTTCGGCGACGAGCGCTACGCACGCGCGGCCCTGCGCGCCGAGGCGGCCTGGGCGCGGCACCTGGCGAAGGGCGGACGCCCGCGCTCCCACGAGGACGGCCCCGGTCGCGGACGCAGCTACCAGTGCTCGACGTTCTGGGCGGGGCACGCGATGTGGCTCGCGCGGGCGCAGGAGGACCTCGCGGCGATCGCAGCGGCGGGGATCGGCGCGGAGTCCGAGCGGGGCGCAGCGCCGAGCGCGATGTTGTTCGCCGACGCATCGCTCGTGCGGCTGGAGGACGACCTGGTCGTCGCCTGGGTGCGCGGCGCGCGCCCAGGCGTGAACGTCGCGCACGGCTCGCCGCACGGCGCGGGCCTCGTGCGCGTCGTGCGCAAGGCCGACGGCCGCGAGCTGCTGCCCCGCTGCCGACTCGGGGGCCACCAGCTCGGCGAGTGGTGCGGGCTGGCGGGTCACACCGCGCTCGCGCGCGGCTGGCGCTCTGGTGGCAAGGAGGTGCGCTTCAGCGCCTGGCTCGCGCGCGTGCACTGGCGCGCGGGGCGGCGGCTGGATGCTCTCCTTCAGGCTCCGCGGACGCTGAAGCGCGGCGTGCTGGCGTTCGCGCACCCGCGCGTGTCGAGCGCGTTCGCCCTGGCGCCGGAGCTGACGGTCGAGGGCCCCGAGGCGCACCTCGTATCGACCCTGGCCTGGCGCGACGGCTCCGCGGTCCCCGGAGCGCGGCTCGAGCGCCGCTTCGCGGTGGACGGTCGGGGACTTCTGGTTCACGAGCGCCTGCTCGACGCCGGCGGCGTGCGCGGCCTGGAGTACCGTGTGCCCGAAGGTGCGACCGAGGTCGAGCGCAGCGAGCGCGAGATCCGTTACCGTCTTGCCTGAACCCGAACCGCCACGAACGTGACCGACTCGACCCAAGACACCCCTGGCTTCGGCGCCACGCTGCTCGCCGCCCTCAGCGCCGCGCTCACCTGCGGCGTGCTGTTCGGGCTGGCCGACGCCGCCGTGGCCGATCTGCGGCTGGACCCGCCGAACGGCGCGCTCGGCTACCTCGGCTGCTACGCCGCGGCGGTGATGAGCTACAGCGCGCTGTTCCTGGTCGTCCTGCTTCCGCTGGGGCTGCTGCTGCACCCGAAGCTCGTGCTGCGCGACGCGCCCGGGCGCCTGCGCGGGCTGCTGACGCTCGGCCTCGCCTTCGGGCTGTTCGCCGAGATCTACTGGTGGACGCGGCCCTACGTGTTCTACGGCCACTCGTCGGTCTCGCCCGAGCGCCTCGCCGCGGCGGCGGTGCAGGTCGTCGTGGCTCTCGGGCTCGGCGCTCTGGCGTCACGCCTGCTGCTGCGGCTGCCTCGAAGTGCTCACCGGGGGATTCGCGGCCTCGCCGTCGTGTCCGTGCTGCTCGGGCTGTGGTTCGCGAACGAAGAGCAACAGATGGTTGCAAGCCGTGGCGAGCTGAACGACCGCAACCGCGACCTCCCGAACGTGCTGCTCGTGATCGTCGACGCGCTGCGCGCCGACCACCTCTCGCCGTACGGCAGCCAGAACGTGGACACGCCGCATCTGGACGCCCTGGCCGCGCGCGGCGTCGTCGTCGAGAACTGCTTCGCGCAGGCGCCCTACACGCTGACGAGCTTCGGCTCGATCCTGACGGGCAAGTACCCGCGCCGGCACGGTCTCGTCGCGCAGATCCCCGGCGTGCAGATGAAGCCGAACGTGACGCTGCCGTACCACCTCAAGAACGCGGTGCGCAAGGACACCGGTGAGCGGCTGCGGGACGAGGACTACGCGGCGGGGGCCTTCATGACCGGCGCCGTTTCCCACGGCTCGGGCCTCGCGCGCGGCTTCGACGCCTACTCCGAGGCGATGATGGGCCACGGCCTGGTGGAGATCGACTCGCAGTGGTCGCGCTTCCGCTCGGAGATGCTGCTCTGGCTGTTCAAGAGCAAGCTGTCGCAGCGCGTCGACTCGAGCCTCGTCGTGTCGACGGCTGGACGCTGGCTCGAGGACCAGAAGGACCGTCGCTGGATGGCGATGGTGCACCTCTACTCGACGCACACGCCCTACGACCCGCCGGATCCCTTCCGCGAGCCCTTCCTCGACCCGAACTACACGGGGCCGTTCACCTCGTTCTACGCCGAGCATCGCTACGCGCTCGAGGACGGTGAGTACGAGCCGACCGACGCCGACGTCCAGCGCATCCGCGACCTCTACGAGGGCGGCGCGGCGCAGGCCGACGCGATGATCGGGCAGCTGCTCGCTGACCTCGAGGAGCTCGGCGTGCTCGATGACACGCTCGTCATCGTCACCTCGGACCACGGTGAGGATCTGGGAGAGTGGCGCCGGGTGCGGGGGCCGCACGGCGAGGGCGACCTGCGCCACTGGGAGCACAATCACATGTGGCAGACGAACCTGCGCGTACCGCTGATCCTCGCGAACACGCGGCTCTTGCCGCACGGCGCGCGGGTGGGCGGCCTCGTCGAGACGATCGATCTACTCCCTACCGTCTGCGACATGCTGGGACTCGAGCTGCCGACGGAGGACGGCGTGATGGAGGTCGATGGCAAGAGCTTCTACCCCGTCATCCGCGGCGCGCAGCTCGGTGAGGCCGCGCCGGTCTGGGACAAGCGCTACACGTTCGCCGAGAACAACCTGTTCTTCTCCATCCAGGACGCCGACGGCAAGCTGATCGTTCCGCGGCGGCTGCTGAAGGCGGACGACCCCGACGCGCTCTTCGAGGGCGACGAGTGGGTGCGTTACTTCAACCTGCGCGAGGATCCGCACGAGGATCGCAACGTGTTCTCGCCGGACGATCCGAAGGTCCGCGAGCTGTGGGCCGCGCTGCGCGATTACGACACGAGCATGCCCGAGGCGATCTACAGCGTGACCACCGAGCGCGACGAGGAGCAGTTGAAGATGCTGAATGCGCTCGGCTACGCAGGCGGCATCGATCCGAACGCGGAAGAGGACGCGGACGCGGACGGCGCCGGTCCCGAGGACGGCGCAGCGCCTGATCCGGACGGAAAATGACTCGCGAGCTCGTCCTCGTCGCCAACGCTCGGCTGCCCTCGCAGCGGGCGCAGTCGCTGCAGGTCGCCCAGGTCGCCGGGGCCTTCGCGCGAGCCGGGATCGCGACGACGCTGGTGCACGCGCGGCGGCGCGATACGCCCGCGGTCGAGGATCCCGATGAGCTGTGGGACTACTACAGCCTGCCGGCAGGCCCGCGTCCCGCGGTGCACGCCGCGCCGTGCGTCGACTGGATCGATCTCGTTCCGCGCCGGTTGCAGTACGGGCCCGCGCGGCTGCAGGAGCTGAGCTTCGCGCGCGGCGCGGCGCGCCACGTCCAGCGCGAACACGCAGGCGCCTGGGTGCTCGCGCGTGAGCTCGAGGTCGCGCGGCGGCTCGTGCGAGGCGGTCGCACTGGCGTCTTCCTCGAGATCCACCGCGTGCCGGGCGGCGCGACCCGTCGGCGCTGGCTGCTGGAAGCCGCGCGCGGCGTGGCCGGGATCGTGGCGATCTCCGGCGGTGTGCGTGAGGACCTCATCGCGCTCGGCGTGGACGCGAAGGCGATCACGGTCGAGCACGACGGCTTCGAGGCACAGCGCTTCGCGGCGCAACCGTCGCGGGCCGCAGCGCGGGCGGAGCTCGGGCTCGCCGAGGACGCGCGGGTCGTCGTCTACACGGGTGGGCTGCTGACCTGGAAGGGCGTCGACGTCTTGATCGAGGCGGCGCGCGCGTTGCCGCAGGCGCAGTTCGTCGTCGCCGGCGGCATGGACGCCGACGTGGCGGCGCTCGCCGAGCGCGCCCGCGGGCTGGCCAACGTTCGCCTCGACGGCTTCCAGCCGCCGGAGCGCGTCGGGCTCTACCTCGCCGCGGGGGATGTCGGCGTCGTCCCGAACCGCTCGAAGCCCGCGATCAGCGCGCGCTACACTTCACCCCTGAAGGTCTTCGAGGCCAAGGCGGTGGGCTTGCCCCTGGTCGTCAGCGACCTGCCGTCCCTGCGCGACGTTCTGGACGAGTCGGAGGCGCGCTTCGTCGCTCCGGACGACGCGGGGGCGCTGGCCGAGGGTCTTGGCGCGCTGCTCGAGGACGCTGCGGCGCGGGAGCGCATGGCGGCAGCGCTTCGCGAGCGCGCTGCGAAGTACACCTGGGATGCCCGAGCCCTGCGTCTCGTGGCCTGGTTCGGGGCGCGTGACACGTCCCCGCTGGGCGTCGGCTCCGGATCTGTGGCACACTGAGGAGCCCTCGAAGTCCGGACTCCTATCGAGATTCCCTCCGGACGCCGCGATCGCAGCCCCCGATGAAGCGCATGAACTCCCGCTCCCTCCGCGCCGGCCTCGCGCTGGCACCCCTCGTTCTCCTCGCCGCCTGCAGCTCGGACGACGACGACAACGGTGACGCCAACAACTTCGTCGTCGGCAGCTCCCAGTTCGGCGTCGCCGCCGGGACGCCGCTGGAGGTGAACAACAACTGGCTGGCCTTTCTCGCCGACGAGGCCGCGTCGGGGGGCATGGACCTGAACGGAGACACGGACGCGCTCGACCAGGTCGCCGTCGCCGTCGAGATCTTCAGCAAGGCGGAGACGAACCTCGGCGTCGCCGCGACGGACCTGGCCTGGCTCGGCAGCGAGCTCTACATCGTTACCGACGAGGCCTCGGGCGATGTCGATTTCAGCGGCGTGAACGGGCTGACCGACCTGGTCTTGCTGCACTGGAACAGCACGATGATGGGAGGTCCGGTCTTCATTGCGGCGCTGGATCGCAACAGCACGAAGTCCATGGTCGTGGTCGGTGAGACCTTGTTCTTCGCCTCGGACGTCGCCGGCTCGGTGGCGGGGGAGTCCTCCCTGATGGCGATCGACGTGGCCTTCCCCGAGACGCTGCGGGTCGTGATGACGACCGACGCGGTCGGACCCCTCGCGCCGAGCCTGCTCGGCGAGGACGAGGGCCTGATCTTCGCCGCGCTCAACGAGAACACCGAGGGCCGCGACCTGAACGGCGACGGGAACGTGGACGACTCGCACGTCCTGGCGCTGATGGACGGCACCGGGCTCGTCGACAACACCGGGTACGCGCTGCTCCTGCGGAACACCGAGCTGGCGATCGCCGGGGACCTGTCGCCGTACCGCGCGCGCTCGACCGGCGCCAACGACTGGCTCGTCGGCGTTCTCGTCGACGAGGCGGCGCAGGAGGCGAACTTCAACGTCTTCGACGGCTTCGTGCTGCCGCCGTCGTGGCAGGCGCCGACCTGCGTCGCAGGCGGTCAGGACTCGGACACGCTGGATCAGGTTCTGCACGCCATCGAGTTCCAGCTCTGGAACATCAATCCGCTCGTGACGCCCCCGATCAACACGGGGCTCGCCGGCACTGATCGCGTGCTGATCGTCGGCAATGCGATCGCGACGATCTGCGAGGAGTCGGACGAGAACGACTGCTCGCTGAATGGTGACCCCGACGCGGATGACCGCATGCTGCGCTGGATCCGGGTGAACTCGGCCGAGGGCAACGGCTCCTCCGGCGGTCCCCTGCGCCAGACGACCAGCATGATCGCCTTGCAGCGCGGACTGCCGGGAACGGCGCGTGCCGTCGCGGTCCTCGATGACCGCTTCGTCGTGCAGATCGACGAGGACGCCGACAGCCGCAACTGGGACAACAACGCGGGCAACGACCGCGAGCTCATGGGCTGGGTGGATCCGCTTGGCGGCAGCTCGGCGTTCACCTTCGATCACAATCCTGGGACCGCGCCGGGGCAAGTGTTCTATGCCGTCGCGACCTGGATGAGCGAGCAGCCCGGCCGCACCCGCCTCGGCGTCGCCTTCGCGGAGAGCTCCAACAACGTCGACCTGAACGGCGACAACGACACGCTCGACAGCATGCCGACCTGGGCCGACTTCACAGGCGCACCGCCGCGCATCTCCTTCCTCGGCTTGTTCCAGGCCTGCGTGGCGAACAACGCCGGCATCACGCTCTCGAACGGCTGGGGCTTCTACCGCTTCGACGAGATGGCGAACGGCTTCGGCGACGCCAACGGCAACATGACGACCGACGACATCCTGCTCCTGCGCGTGAACCTCTCGAGCGGTCTGTTCACGAACATGGGCGCCCTGAACACCCTCATGCGCCCCGCCGTCGAGGCCGAGGACGACGGGGTCAGCGCGGGCGCCGCCTTCCTGTTCGACGAGACGATCCTCGGTACGGACCTGAACGGCGACAATGACGCCCTGGACTTCGTGCCGCGCTACTTCAAGCTTCCGTAGGCGGGTCGGCCAACCGGGCGGGCCTGCGCGCGCCTCCGCCGAGGCGGGGCCAGAGGAACGAGCGAGGCCGGGCGACGTACGTCGCCCGGCCTCGCTGCGTTCGGCCGCGACCCGGTTGCCGTGCATCCGGATCGCGGGGCGGCTCCCTACTGCTGGAAGTAGTTCATCAGGACGCGCACGCCGGGCATCGGCACCGACTGGACGCCAACCTGGTGCGGGTTCGTGTCCTGCAGCGTGAGGCTGGCGAGGTTCACGACGTCGACTTCGCCGCCGGTGAGCGGCTGGGCCGCGTCCGGGATCGCGACGAACAGGTACTCCGGCGCGCTGGCCGGGACGAGGCTTCCCATGTCCCGAACGAGCGCCTTCCCGCTGAAGGACGCGCCGTTCGAGGAGAACGGGTTCGAGGGGCTCGGCAGGGCGCCGAGGTTGCGCAGGTCGTCGAGCGCCAGCGCGGTCGGGATGCCCGTCAGAACCTCCTCGCCGAGGGAGGAGGCGACCAACATCTGCAGCTGACGGAAGTCCGGTGCGTTGCCCGGGATCAGCGGGATCTGCCCCGCGGTCGCGTGCACCGCCTCGAGGCGCGAGAGCGCGCCGGTCCCGGCCGGAGCGGCCTGGCCCGTCGCGACGTCGATCTTGCCCTCGTGCGCGACCCACACCGCCGACTCGAGGTCGGTGACGTCGACCTGCAGCGCCTTGGGCTCGCTGAAGACGTAGCGCGCGCGGCCGATGACGTCGTCGTAACCCCAGCCGTTCACGCCGTCCGGGCCCGATTCGAAGATCGAGACGCGGCCGTCGCGGCCGAGCACGTAGCCGTAGTAGACGTTGCGACCGGAGGCGAAGTTCGCCTGGCGGGGCGTGATCACGACGTCGAAGGGATCGACGAGGCTCGCGGCCTGAACGGTCTTGCGAACGTCCAGGGAGAAGGCCGAGAGGATCGACAGCGTGCTGTCTCCCTCGTTGCACACGAGGATGTCCTCGTTCAGCGACTCCCAGGCGATGCCGCTCGGACGCAGGCCGACGGACGTCGTCTTGACGACCGTGTGGAAGGTCGACGAGCTCGGTGCGATGTCGATGAAGCTGACGCTCCCGGTGCGCTGGTTCGTGACCGCGAGGAGGTCCAGCGCGGGCGAGACCGCGAGCCGCGTGGGATCGGGCAGCGCGATGCGCTCGACCGGCGTCATGCGGTTCGAGTTCAGGATCACCAGCTCACGCCGCACGCGATCGATGCCGTACAGGAAGTGACCGACCTGCTGACGGATCATGGAGGGCTGGCACGCGGCGATGCTGGCTTGCGGCAGCGACGGCCCCTGGAACCAGGCGTTCTGCTCGGAGGAGAGCAGTCCGCTCGGAGGGATGCCGTTGCTCGGATCTCCGAAGGGATCTCCCGGCACGAGGAGATTGACGAGGCCCTGGCCGCTGGATTCCACGCTCGTGGGCTCCTGGCCGCCGAGGAACGGCGCCACGCACAGCGGCGGGAAGGTCAGCGGCGGGGGGTTCGGGCTGGGGGCCCAGGAGATCGAGTTGCCGACCCCGGCGCCCTGGTTGAGCAGCGGATCGATCGGGCCCGCGGGCGCGACCGTGTTCGGGCCGCCCAGGGTCACGAGCACGTTCTTCAGTCCCGAGATCGCGCACAGGTTGCCGCCGCCGGACTGGCATCCGAAGGGCGCGGGGGCGTTGTTGAAGACGATGTCGAGCGGGTGCCCGAGCCCGAGGTCGCTCACGTCGAGCAGAACGGGTGAGCGCGCGAGGCGGGGGTCGAGGTTCGAGTCGAGCGTGCGCGTGAACACGCCGGCCGAGCCGCCGTCGATCGTGCAGGCGCCCGGCTGCAGCGGAGGGCTCAGGAGCGTTCCTTGCAAGCGCACGTTCGGGTTGTAGGGGAACTGGCTCCAGCCCTCCTGGAACGTCTGGCCGCTCGGGTCGAACATCGGGTTCCCCGTGCCGCCGCCGAAGCCGTTGAGATCGATGACCGACAGCGCGGCCTCACCGCCGACGACGCCGGCGTAGATCGCGTCCGGCGCGACGGGCGCGTTGACGAGACCGCTGCCTTCGCCGGTCTCGAAGAAGCTCGCGACGAACAGCAGGTTGGGGTTGCTGTTCAGGTCCCGCACCTGGCCCTGCTGGACCGCGATATCGACCTGGCTCAGGGTCGCGCAGGCGGGCGAGGTGCCCATCGACAGCCCGGGGAACGGGAAGGCCGGCGTCAGGACGACGCGCGACAGGTCGAGGTGGCTGGCGGGTAGCGCGGTGTACGGAACCTGGACCTCGTTCCCGAGGCTCCCGAAGCTGAGGCTCACCGCGCTCGAGAGCGCCGGCTGTCCGGCGCCGGTCAGAACGCCGAAGCTCGTGGGCTGGACGGGCTCGGTGAAACCGAGCTCGATCGTCGTGGTCGGGTCGACGCCTGTGTCGGCGTTGCCGGGGGTGATGACCGGCGAGGAGTTCGGCGGGGGCGTGGTGCGAATCTCGGGGCCGAAGAGGTCGCTGGAGACCTGGCTCGTGACGCGCGCCGCGGTCTGCAGGGGGTCGCCGCTGCGCGAGAGCACCGTGCCGTCGATCTCGATCGCGATCTCGGCTCCCTGCGGGAAGGTCTCGTAGGTGGAGAGGTCCTGGTCGCTGTCCGGCACGAAGACGAAGCTCGCCGTGGACCCCGCGCGGTTCGCGCCCGGGAAGTCGGTGCCGGGGACGGTCCCGGGGAAGCCGAGGCCATCCGCGACGCCGTCGCCGTCGTTGTCGATGGCGGGGTTCGCGACGAGCTGGCCGCCGACGTCGGTGAACCAGCGCTGCGGCGCGAGCTGCGGCGGGTTGCCCGTGGGCGTGCCGGCGAAGGTGTAGCCGCCGATGAAGGCGCGGCCCTGGATCGGCGCGACCGCGCCGGTCACCGGGTCGTAGGCGACGACTCGCAGGGTCCCGAGGAGCTGGCTGACCGCCGCCGCCGACGGGCTCGCGTCGAGCACGCTGCCGAGGTCGACTCGGTCGGAGAAGTGGGCGGCGAGGAAGTGGTTCCCGGGCAGAGCGTTCGGGAGCTGCGCTGAGAGCGGCCACCCCGCGCTCGGCAGGACGCCGGTCTGCGGCCGTGCATACTCGACGAGGCCCTCGAGCGACGAGAGCGGGACGACGCCCCCGGGGGGGTTGCCCTTCGC
>CAYGST010000134.1:0-8586 GCA_964352415.1 uncultured Planctomycetaceae bacterium
GACTAGCAGTGCCGCCGCCGCTTACCCGCGGCGCCGTCGGTCGGGAGCTTGCCCTTCGCCGCATAGTGATCGAGCGTCTTCCGGATCGCCTCGTGGGCCACGCTCGTCTTGCAGCTGGTCGGTCCGTGGTCGACCTCGACGGGGCCCACGCGCTTCGCGGCAGCGAGGGCGGCGGCGCTGGTGCTCGAGCGGCAGCCGATGGTGATCAGCGCGCGGTTCATCGCATGTCGAACCCGGTTCGGAGCGCTGTGGATCCCCTGCTCGATGGTCTCGAGACACTCGAGTAACTCGTCGTCCGCGAGACCCCCCTCGTCGACGCCACGGCCGGGCTGCATCGCGAGAGTGGCGACCACGCTCCAGCCGAGCGTCGCGCGCCACTCCGCCTTGCGCTTGCGCCACTTGCGCGACAGCGCCGCGCCCAGGTTCGTGTACGCGGCCAAGCTGGCGACTTCGCCGGCGAGCGCGTGGTCCGCGACCTCGGCCGCCCACCCGTCCAGGATCGAGGCGCTCACGGCGTCCGCGTCCGCGATCCAGCAGGCGAAGACCCGCGCGTCGTGGTTGCCCGTGGCCCACAGCGCCGCGGCCAGCGCGAGGTCGTGCTCGACCTGCTTCTCGAACGTCTTGAGGAACGCGTAGCTGACGCCGAACAGCTCGCCCTGCACGCCGTGATTGCGATAGGTCTTGGCGGTCTGCGCGCTGCCGGCGGCCTTCAGCGCCTTCATCACCTGGGTCTTGGTGTGTCGCGCGCGCTTCGATCGCGGGCTCGACTTGCCCGCGGGCTTCTTGCTCGCCTGCGCCTTCGCCTTCGTGGTCTTCGCTCGCGTGGCCATGGAGCGATTGTACGGCTCCGCGGTCCTCCTGGCCCGCGCGTCGCTCAGAGCCCGCCCATGCGCAGGACCTCGTCCCACTCCTTCTGCGTCACCGGCTGGATCGAGAGGCGCTGGCCGCGCTGGACGACGAGCATCTCCTTCAGCTTCGGGTTGTCCTTCAGCTCCTGCAGCGCGACCAGGCGCTTGAGCGCCTTCTTGGCCTTGAGGTCGAACATCAGCCAGCGCGGCTCGTCCGGGTCGCTCTTGGGATCGAAGTGCTTGTCCTTCGGATCGAAGGCCGTGTGGTCGGGGTACGACTCCTTGACGACCTCCGCGATACCGACGACGCCCGGCGGCTTCGCGTTCGAGTGGTAGAAGAGGATCTGATCCCCGTTCTTCATGTCGTCGCGCATGAAGTTGCGCACCTGGTAGTTGCGGATGCCGTCCCAGTGCGTGCGCTTGCCGGGGGAGTCGAGGAGGTGCTGCCAGGAGAAGGCCTCGGGCTCGGACTTGACGAGCCACAGGCGGGGTGCGGACTTGGGCATGGGGGAGTCTTGCGGCGCGGGGCTCGCGCGGGGTCTTCGATCTTCGCGTGGTGCGGTCGCAGCTACCAGTCGAGCCGGCGACCGTCGGTGTGCCAGAAGCTGCCGGTCTCGTCGAGCGTCAGCGCGTCGATCCGCGCGAGCAGTCCGCGCACGGAGACGTCGACCTCGATGCCTCGGCCGCCGGTCATCTCGGTCGCGACCATGCCGGGGTGCAGCAGCACGACGGGCATCGCGCGCGGCGCGAGGTCGCGCGCGAGCGAGACGCCGGCCATGTTCACCGCGGCCTTCGACATGCGGTAGCCGTAGTAGCGTCCGGAGCCGTTGTCGGCCATTGAGCCCATCAGGCTCGTCAGGATGGCGACCTTCGCGCCGTCGCGCAGGCGCGGGAGCAGCGCGCGAGTCACGCGCAGCGGGCCGAGGCTGTTGACCTCGAACTGCTTGCGCAGTGCGTCCATGTCGAGGTCGTCGAGGGTGTCGGCGACGAGGATGCCCGCGTTGTTGATGAGGAGGTCGAGCGGAGGGCTTTCGAGCGCAGGGGCGAGGCGCGCGACGGAGTCGTCGTCGGCGACGTCGATGCCGTCGACGACCTGGACGCCGAGCGCGTCGAGCTCGTGGGAGCTCGAGCGGCAGGTGGCCACGACGTCGTCGCCGCGAGCGGTGAGCTGGCGTGCAAACTCGAGGCCGATGCCGCGGTTCGCCCCTGTGACGAGGACTCGCACGCTGCCCTCCTAGAAGCGCTTCACGCGAACGTGGCACATGTGCCCGCCCGGGTTGTGCTCCAGGTAGTCCTGGTGGTCGTCCTCGGCCGGCCAGAAGACGCCGGCAGGGACCACCTCGGTCGCGACGTCGAGGCCCTTCGCCTCGAGCAGCCCGACGAGCTTGCGCGTGACCGCTTCCTGCTCCGGGCCCTCGAAGAACACGGCGGAGCGGTACTGCGTCCCGACGTCGGGGCCCTGGCGGTTCACCTGGGTCGGGTCGTGGATCTCGAAGAACAGCCGCGCGAGGCCCTCGAACATCACGACCTCGGGATCGAAGGTCACGCGCACGGTCTCGGTGTGTCCGGTGGCGCCGCTGCACACCTCGCGGTAGGTGGGATTGGCCTTGTGTCCGCCCATGTAGCCGGAGTCGACCTTGTGCACGCCGTCGACCTGCTGGAGGAGGTGCTCGACGCCCCAGAAGCAGCCGCCCGCGAAGAAGGCCAGTGACCTGCGCCCCTGCTCGAACTCGATCGACAGCGAGTTCACGCAGTGGCGCGTGTTCTTGTCGGTGAAGCCCTCGCCGCGGAAGACGTGCCCGAGGTGCCCGTCGCAGTGCGCGCAGCGAATCTCTACGCGCTGCCCGTCCGGGTCCGGGATCTCACGCACGGCGCCGGGCAGCGACTCGTCGAAGCTCGGCCAGCCGCAGCCCGACTCGAACTTGCCGTCCGAGTGGAACAGCGGGGCGTCGCAGCGCGCGCAGACGTAGCTGCCGTTGCCCTTGTGGTTCAGGAGGTGCCCTGTCCCGGGAGCCTCCGTGCCAGCGTTCTCGATGACGTACTTCTGCTCGGGAGTGAGCTCGTTCCAACCAGCCGATTCAGTCATTGCGGGCGAGGTGCCAGAGTCAGGGGTCTTCCGGTGCGGGGGCGCGGGACTGCGCCTCCGCGAACAGTCGGTCGGCTTCGTCTTCGTCGCCGCGTGCGCGAGCGATTTGACTGAGCGCGACATACGGCTCGGGGCGCTCGGGCGCCATGGTCCGAGCCGCTTCCGCGTGGAGCTCGGCGGCGTCGAGCTCGCCGAGGCGGCTGTAGTTGAGCGTCGCCCCCAGGCGCAGCTCGATGTCCTCGGGCAGGACGGCGATCGCGCTCTCGAAGTGCAGCGCCGCCGAGCGCAGGTCGCCGGTCTCGCTGAGCAGCCCGGCCAGTTGCAGGTGCGCCTCGATGGCGTCGGGGTTCACTGCGACGGCGCTCTGAAACGCCTCGATCGCGCCGTCCAGGTTGCGCATCTGGACGTCGATGCGGCCGAGGGCGACGTAGATCGCGGGGTCCGGCGCGAGCATCGTTCGCGAGCCCCGCAGGAGAACCTCGCGCGCCTCCTCGACGCGGTTGAGATTCAGGCGATAGCGGGCCCAGTTGAGCCAGGGCGTCACGTCCTTGCTGCCGGTCTCGGCCGCGGCGGCGAACCAGGTCTCCGCTTCGTCGACGCGGCCTGCCGCGGCGTGGTAGTTGGCAAGGCCGTCGTAGGCGACCGCGTTGTCGGGGCGCGCTTCGGCGGCGAGCTGCAGTCGACGCGTGAACTCGTCCTCGTCCCCGCTGAGCAAGTGCAGCCAGCCGGTCAGGAGCGAGAGCTCCCACTTCTCGGCGGGCAGCAGCGAGTAGGGCGTCCAGCGCTCGGCGCGGTGCGCGTGGTCGAGGGTGTCCTCCACCTGCGCAGCCTGCTCCGGGCTCAGCGCGCGCGGGCCGTTGAGCCAGCCGCTGACGACCTCGTTGAGCTCGATGTAGCCCTGCTCGGCGGCAGTGCGGTGGTAGTTGATGTAGGCGCTGGCGCCCCAGCCGGCGAGCAGCACGATCCCGAACAGCCCGTGCAGCTGCCCCGCGGTGGTCAGCTTCCCGTCGGCCTTGAGCGTGAGGTCTTGCAGCTTGACGCGGGGGCGGTACAGGAGCCGCAGCGCCTGCACGACGAGGTAGGCGAACAGCCCCGCGAAGGCCAGCGAGAACAAGAACGGCAGGCTGTTGTACAGGCCGCGGAACGCGAACAGCGCGGCGAGGAACAGCGCGGCGATGAGCAGCTCCTCGGCCCACTTGTAGTTCGTCCAGCGCGTCAGCTTCCACCAATCGCGTGCGCGCTTCTGCTTGCGGCCCTCAGCGCTCTTCGGCATCGCGAACAGCGCCGGCTTGCCGAAGCCGAAGTACAGCGCGTCCTTCGGACAGACGCTGACGCAGTCCATGCACTTGAGGCACTCCTGATCGACGACCATCCCGTAGTCGCGGACCTCCTGGTGCACGGTGATGTTCGACGAGCAGACCTGCGTGCAGTGGCCGCAGCCCTCGCACGCGGGCGTGACGCGAATCCGCCCCGGCGAGAGCTTGTCCACGGCCCCGAACGCGGCGCCGTAGGGGCACATGTTCACGCAGAAGCCCTTCGCGCCGAGGAAGTACACGACCGCGAAGCCGGCCACGGCGAACGTCAGCAGCGCGATCGGCCACGGCGGGAAGGTGCGCCAGAAGTTCTCGACGATGAACTCGGTCTCGGGCGCGCGGAACTCGATCCCGAACCAGAGCCGGTAGAGCACCGGGTAGAGGAACATGTAGACGAAGGCGCCTACGGGCACGAGCAGCAGGATGCGCGAGCGCATCGGCTTGGGCTGAATACCGACCTTCTTCAGCATCCACAGGCACAGGTCCTGGACGGCGAGCAGGTGGCAGCCCCAGCCGCAGAAGAAGCGGCCGAAGATCAGCGTCACCAGGATCGAGGCGACGAAGAAGACGAAGCCCGCGGTGACGATCGAGTTCTGGGAGAAGGTGACCGCCTCGGACGGCTCGAGCGGTCCAACCGTCTCGCCCGCCGACATCCAGTGGAAGATGTGCGCCGCGATGGCGACGTGGACGAGCACCAATACGACGGCGCGCCACTTCGACACGGTCGAAGGGCGCGGCGTCTTGGGGATCGTCCGGGTGGCTTCAGCCGGCAAAGTTCTTCGCAGCGAAGTCCCAGTTCACCATGTCATCGAGGAAGGCCTTGATGAAGTCGGGGCGACGGTTCTGGAAGTCGAGGTAGTAGGCGTGCTCCCAGACGTCGAGCGTGAGCAGGGCGTGCTTGCCGTGCGTCATCGGCGTGTCGGCGTTGAAGGTCTGCACGACCTCCAGCTTGTCGCCGTCCTTGGCGAGCCAGCACCAGCCGCTGCCGAAGGTCGTCGCCGCCTTGGTGGCGAACTCTTCCTTGAACTTGTCGAAGTTGCCGAACGACGCGTTGATGGCATCGGCCAGCGCGCCGGTCGGGGCGCCGCCGCCGCCGGGCTTCAGGCTGTTCCAGAAGAACGTGTGGTTCCACGTCTGGGCGGCGTTGTTGAAGAGGCCCGCCTTGGAGGCGTCACCGGCCGTCTTCTTGATGATGTCCTCGAGGGACATCTCGGCGAACTCGGTGCCCTTGACGCCGTCGTTCAGCTTCGTGACGTAGGCGTTGTGGTGCTTGCCGTAGTGGAAGCTGAGCGTGTTGGCGCTGATGTGCGGAGCGAGCGCGTCGTTGGCCCAGGGGAGCGGGTCGAGAGTGAAAGTCATCGTTGACGTAGGTCGAGGAGGGGTCGCGGGGTGGTCTCGAGGCAGGCCTCGACTCGGGCGAGACGAGGTCCGGAGCGGGCTCCGGACAGCCAGCCGCGCAATCTACGCGATTCGCCGACGCGCGGCCAGGGACCAGCGGCGCCCCGGGCCCTGCCTCAACCGTCCTGGGACGAGGCGCCGGGCCCCTGCGACTTCAGGGTCGCGATTTCCGCCAGCGTGTTCTGGATCGTCTCCCGCGTGACCTTCTTCAGGCCCGGTTCCAGCGGTTCGTCCGCGATCAGAACGAGCGCTCGATTCAGGTACGGCTCGGCCTCGAAGACCCGATCCAGTTGCAGCAGCAGTCCGGAGAACTCCATCTGCGCCTGGTAGTTCCCGGGCATGGCTTCGGCCGCGATCTTCAGTGGCTCGTAGGCGTCCGTCAGCTGCTCCTGCTTCACGAGCAGGACCCCCTGGATGAAGTTGTTCGTGGGGTCGCTCGGCTCGACCGCCAGCGCCTTCTCCACCCAGGCCCGCGCGGCGGGGAGGTCGCCACGGTCCGCGTCGATGCTCGCCAGGCTGCCGAGGATGCGGATGTCACCGCGGTGAATGGCCTCGGCGGCCTCCTTCATGCGGCGGTCGAAGTCCGGCCGGCGCAGCCGGTAGGCGACCAGGAAGTACGGAATGGCGGTCTCCGGCTGATTCGAGGCGAGCAGGAGCACGGCGAGGTCGTGGTGCGGCTGGAAGCGGGTGGGGAGGATCCGGCAGGCCTCCTTGAGCGCTGCGACGGCGTCGCCGCGCAGGTCCATCGCGGTCAGGACGTTCCCTCGCTGCAAGTGAGCCTCGCCGAGGTTCGGCGCGATCTTCAGCGCGCGCTCGAACCACGCCAGCGCTTCGCTGTACCGCTTCTTGCGAGCCTCGATCGTCCCGAGCAGGACCATCACGCCGGCATCCCCGGGGGCGATCGCGCTCGCGAACCTCGCCACCTGCGTGGCGCGTTCGTCCTCTCCCGCCTCGAGCAGCGCGCGCGTCCAGTAGACGTAGTCGCGCAATACGTTGTTGCGTAGGCCCGCGCAGGCTTCGAACTCGCGGGCGGCCGCGCTCCATTCCTGCAGGCGCATGTACAGCTCCCCCATGTTGAAGTGCGCTTCCGGCGAGCTCGGGTTGAGCTGCAGCGCCTTGCGCAGCGCCTCACCCGCGGCATTCGGATCGCCCTGCGCCATGTAGGTGACGCCGACACCGATGTAGGCGCGCTCGTTGTCCGGCCAGCCCCGCACGGCGCGCTCGAACACCGTGCGCACGCTGCCGTAGTCCTGGAACGGATCGACCTGCGCCTCGAACAGGAGCGACCAGCCGAGCCCGAGCGTCATCTGCAGGTGATCGTCCTGCGAGGCGAAGATGTCGGTCCCTTCCTCGGTCTGCGCCTCGGCCAGGAGGTCCATCCCGCTCTCGAAGGTCGAGCGCGCCTCGATCAGCGGGTCGGAGAGGCCCGTGGCCTGGTACTGCTCGAGCAGCACGCGCCCCAGGCTCCAGTGGACGTTGGGATTGCGCGGGTTCTGCTCCAGCGCCGTTCGGAACAAGGCCTCCTCGTTCGCCCAGGTCGGGAGCTGCAGCAGCGTGCGGCCGGCGTAGGCCACGGCCACGAGCCCGAGCGCGCCGAACGCGGCGCCGCGCGGCAGCTTCGTCCACGCGAGCCACGCGAGCAGCCCCGTGAAGCCGAGCACGGGCAGGAACAGGAAGCGGTCGGAGAGCGGGAAGCTGCCGAGGGACTCGACGCGCAGCAGGACGGGAGCGAGCGCCGCGGGCAGCAGCAGCAGCAGCGCGAGCGCCGGGCGTGAACGCTTGATCCAGGCCACGCTGATACCCGCCACGAAGAGCGCCGTGCCGACCAGGCCGCTCACCAGCTCCGCCAGCGGAAGCTCGGGGTGGAAGGGTCGGAAGAGGTTCAGCTCCGCGGGCCAGGCGAGCAGGGAGACGGCGCCTCCGAGCAGCTCGACGCGCAGCAGCGCCAGGCGGCCGACGCCAACGCCGAAGTCGGTCGTCTGCCGGTCGAAGCCGGCCAGCGCATCGCCGAACACGGCGACCCGCGCGAGGTAGTAGACGCCGAACGCGACGAGCAGCGGCCCGTACGCGCGCGCCAGCCCGGAGAGGCTTCGGCGCTCCTTGGTCGGCCGCAGCGCATCCCGGCCCCAGTCGACCGCGATGGCGATGGGCACCAGAGCGACGGCGGCGTCCTTGGACAGCAGCGCGAGCAGGAACCAGACCGCCGCGCCCCACGGGGCTCCGGGCGACCCGCGATCGCGCCAGGCCACGAGGGCGTTGAGGGCGAGGAAGCCGAACAGCGCGAAGAGGGGATCGTTGACGCCGGAGATCCACGCGACGCTCTCCACGTGCAGGGGGTGCAGCGCGAACAGCACCGCCGCCCAGAGGCCGGCGCCCTCGCTCTTCAGCAGCCGCGCGGCGAAGCGCCAGGCCGCGATGCAGCAGGCCGCGTAGACCGCGAGCGAGAGCAGGTGGAAGGCGACCGGCGAGCCGTCGCCGAGCACGTTGGCGAAGGTCAAGAGGACCATCGTCAGGGGCCGGTAGTACCCGACGTGTTCGGCGCCGCCGTCGTCGAGGAAGTCCCAGTACGAGCTCGCGAAGGCCTTCGGCAGGTTGGCCAGATCGCTGAGCAGCGGGTTCTGCTGGACCACGAGCAGGTCGTCGTAGACGAACTCTCCGGCGAGCGCCGGGAAGTAGACCGCGAAGACGAGGGCGAGGAGGCCGGCGGCTCCGAGGAGGTGCTGCCGGCGGGGGGCGGGGCCCGGGGTCGTGTCGGAGTCCATGGCCAAGGTCTTATGCACGGAGCGTGCCGCGCGCCACCCCCGCGACCATGAATCTCCCCGCTGCGCGGACACGGCGGGCGGCGGGCGCCTGCGCTCGCCGCCCGCGAGCGGAGCGGCGCCACGCCTCGGGCCTCGCTCGAGTCGAGTCGGTGTTCCCCCGTGGTCTGGAGCGACGCTGC
>CAYGST010000134.1:8686-10218 GCA_964352415.1 uncultured Planctomycetaceae bacterium
CTCGGGCCTCGCTCGAGTCGAGTCGGTGTTCCCCCGTGGTCTGGAGCGACGCTGCGCCCCCGGCCGCGGGCGACTACCGGATCACGGGCACCAGACGACCTCGAGGCCGTAGGTGGTGTTGAAGCCAGCGCCACCGAAAGCGGGGTCGCGGTACCAGAACTGGAAGTTCGTGGTGTTGCCGGGCGTCGCCGCGGCCGGGCCGCTCGTGAACGGCGCGCTCGAGATGTCGAGGATCGTCGAGGCCGTGCCGAGCACGTCGGTCTGCTGCGCCGGGAGGCGCGTGATCGAGCCGCCGATACACAGGAGGCCGTCGCCGAAGAGCGCGCCCGTCTGGTCGGGACCGAAGAAGAACAGCCCGGTCTTGTTCGGGGGCATCGAGTCCGCGAGCAGCTCGAGGTTGTTCGCCGAGACGCTGGCCGTGCCGAAGTTCGAGATGTTGGCGCCGCCGCTGACCGAGTTCGGCAGGTTGCCGCAGTACGCCGTCACTCCACAGGTGGGGCCGTTCGATTGCAGGTCACTGGGCCAGGCGTTCGAGAGCGCGGAGTTCGCGGTACCCGTGCGCTTGACCAGGACGTCCCCCGGACCCGCAGCGTTCGGGATGGTCACCGTGACGCTGGTCCCGTTCGAGCTCACGTTGGTGACCTTGACCGGCGTTCCGTTGCCACCGCTGTTCGCCTGCGTGAACCACACCTCGTTGCCGCTGCTCGAGAAGTTGGTCCCCGTGACCGTCAGCTGATTCCCGGTGATACTGAGGCCGGTGATCGTCGGCTTGGTCGACGACATGGCGCCGTAGATCGCCTGGAGCCCGGCGCGGTCGTCGTTGCTGATGCTGCGACCTGCGGTCCCGCCGCTGTAGGACGGGAACATGGTGGCGCCACCCGAGTTGCTGTGCCCGAGGCCCAGCGCGTGGCCGTACTCGTGACAGGCGACCTCCTGGAGGTCGATCGGGTTGCCCGCGCTGCCCGGACCGTCGGACCAGGACCATCCCTGGTAGTAGCGGATGCGCCAGCCGTTCGAGATCGGCGTCTCGCAGTACGCGAGCACGCCACCGTTCGAGCCGGAGATCTCCGAGTGGATGTTGTCGTTGGTGCCGCCGACGCCATTGGCCTCCCCCTGGAAGCTGATGTCGAAGTTCGCGTCACCCGAGCCGAGCTCGGACTGCAGCGGGTCGCCGGTGCCGTCGCCGTGCGGGAGGCTGCCCCACTCGACGCCGCCTTTCCAGATCGCCATGACGGCGCCCTGGTAGCCGGGGAAGTTCGCGTCCGGCGTCTGGTTGTTGTTGTCGGACGCGCCCGAGAAGTTGTTGAAGACGCGGACGTCGCGCTGCGAGAGGTTCAGGCTACCGCCGATGAGCGTGTACGCCTCGGCGTCCTGGGAGCCCCCGATGAGGAAGGAGCCCGCGGTGCCGAGCGCGAGGACAGGGAGGATCAGTTGGTTCAGTTTCATGGTTCGTGCTCCTACCTAGTCGTTCTGCTGTTGGCCGTTCTGACCGTTTTGCCCGCCCGCTTTCTTCACCTGCTCGTCGATCTGCG
>CAYGST010000135.1:0-10160 GCA_964352415.1 uncultured Planctomycetaceae bacterium
ACGCGCTGTCCGGGGCGCTCGCAGCGTCCGAGCGGCGCGGGTCGCTGTAGAGCAGCGGGACGCGCGTCGAGCGGTCGTGCATCGTCCATTTGCCGGCGTAGCCGCGCTCGCCGAGGAAGTAGCCGTTGTCGCCGATCACGACGACCACGGTCCGCTCACGCAGGCCAGCCTCGTCGAGCGCAGCGAGCAGTCGACCGACGCCATCGTCCACGCCGCTCAGCATGCGGTAGTAGCCCTTCACCATGCGCTCGCGCTTCTCGGGCGTGTCGAAGCGCCAGCCCCAGCGCTCGCGGTTGAGCCCGGTTCGCAGGAACTCCGGCAGCGCGGCGAAGAACGCCTCGTCGCCATTGGCCGGCGGCCGCAGCTGCGCGGTGCGGTAGAGCTCATCGCAGCTCTCCGGCCAGACGTACTGGTCCGGGTTGCTATCCTCCGCGTGCGGCGCCTGGAACGAGAGCGACAGACAGAAGGGCCTCGAGTCCTCGCGCGTCACGAACTCGATCGCGCGGTCCGTGTTGCGCTCGGTCAGGTGGCGAGCTGGCGGCGACTCCGCATCGGACTCCGCGCCGCCGATGCTGGGCGGCAGATACGGGTAGGTTCCCGGCGCGTCCTCCTCGAACATCGCCGCGCGGTCCTCGGGGCGCACGCGTACGCCGAACTTGCCGACGAAGCCGACGCGATAGCCGGCCTCGCGCAGGAGCACCGGATAACTCTCACGCACGAGCGGCGCGTCCAGCGGCGGCTGTCCGAAGGTGTAGCCGTGCGCACGCTCGTAGCGGCCCGTGAACAGGCTCGCGCGACTCGCGGCGCAGATCGGCGTGGTGACGAAGGCGTGCGTGAAGCGAACGCCACGCTCGGCGAGACCGTCGAGGTGCGGCGTTCGCAGAACGGGGTGCCCGGCGCAGCCGAGCGCGTCGAACGGATGGTCGTCGGTGACCAGCAGCACCAGGTTCGGGCGCGCGTCCTCGCGCTGCTCCTGCGCCTGCGCCTGCTGGACGCGACGACCGCCGGGAACGAGCGCGATCACCGCGAGCAGCAGCAGGGGGGCCTTCATCGCCACGATCCTAGACCCTGAACGCTCGCGCGGCGAGCCGCGCGATCACCGCCTGGATCGCATCCGGGGGCAACCCTCCGCCGACCGCGCGCGCTCCGCGCGTGGGAGCCACGTGCGGGTGCCACGATCGAGGGGCGCGGAGCTCAGTTGTCCTCGGCCGGACCGCGCGTCGCGCCCCGCGCGCTCGCCGCGTACCGTGTGGCGATGAACACCACTCGCCGAGAGCTCCTCGCCGCCGGCGCAGCCGGAGCCGCCCTGGCCTGCGCGAGCCCCTCCTCCAGCGCGCGCGACTTCCAGCGCGGCCGCAGCCCCTGGCCGCTGTGCCTCGACACGGCGACGATCCGTCCGCAGCCCCTGCTGAAGAAGATCGAGGTCGCCGCCGCCGCCGGCTTCGACGCCATCGAGCCGTGGGACGGCGAGCTGCGTGAGTACGAGCAGCAGGGCGGCGACCTCACCGAGCTCGGCGCGCGCATCCGCGACGCTGGCCTGTTCGTGCCGAGCGTGATCGGCCTGTGGGACGCCATCCCCGCGACGCGGGAGGCCTGGGACGCCCAGCTCCCCCACACCCGCGAGCGGCTGCGCATGATCGCGGCGGTCGGCGCGGAGCATGCGCAGCTCATCCCCGGTCCGCGTAGGCCCCAGGCCGAATTCGATCGCCGGTGGGCCGCGGAGCGCTACCGCGACCTGCTCGAGATCGGCGTGGACGAGTACGGCGTCGTGCCCGCGCTGGTGTTCGTCGAGTTCCTCGACGGCTGCAAGCGGCTCTCGCAGGCCATGGACATCGCCATTCAGGCGGACCACCCCAAGGCGCGCGTGATCCCCGACGTCTTCCACATGCACATCGGCGGCTCGGGCTTCGACGGCCTCGGCCGGATCGACGGCGACGCCATCGCCATCTTCCAGTTCAACGACGCGCCGGCCTCGCCGGGCCTCGGCGAGCTCGAGGACTCCCACCGTGTGTTCCCCGGCGACGGCATCCTGCCGCTCGAACAGTGCCTGCGCGACCTGCAGCGCAGCGGCTACCGGCGCTGCGTCTCCCTCGAGCTCTACAACCCGAGCTACTGGGAGCGCGACCCGCTCGAGGTGGCGCGTGAGGGCCACGCGAAGACGCTCGCGGTCATCGAGCGGGCGCTCGGCTGAGCCGAGCTCAGCGCAGCCGGTAGGCCTCGTTCGCGCGGTCGAAGTCGGCGTCCCCGAGCTCGACGTCGAGGTCCAGCGCCTCGTAGGCGTAGCGCTCAACGAGGCGCAGCGCGCTCTCGTGGTGCTCGAAGGCCTCGTAGGCGACAGGCAGGCCCCAGACGTCGTCGAAGTAGAGCCGCACGAGCGCGAACGGCGCGCCCTCCGCGAGCCGCGCCTCGACGCCGCTGCACGGGCGACCGTCGACCTGCGCGCCTTCGAGAAGGCGCAGATCCCCGATCGCGCCGGCGCCCTCGCCGTTCGTGAGCAAGGCGTCGACCTTCTCGAGCAAGCGCGCCATCCCCGTCTCCGTGATCGGGTAGCGGTTGCCGCGCAGCGCGAGCCCCCCCTTGGGATCGATCGCCTGCGCGCCCAGGAAGCCGGCCGGACCGGCAGCGCGAGCAACGAGCTCGTCGTCGTAGCGCTCCCCCGCCCACAGCGCCTCCTGACCCTCGAGCGCCTCCGGCTCGAGGAAACGCAGGTAGACCGCGAACGGTTCGTGACGGACCTTGCACTGCATGCGCTGCGGCGCGTAGAGGCGCTCGCCGATGCGCTCCTCCTTGACGAGCTCGGCCTGGTAGCCAGCGAGGCTCGCGACGGCGGCGCGCGCGCGCGCGAGCTGCGTGTCGAGAACGTCGCGCGGCTCTGCGGCGGTCGCGGTGTCCGCGCCGCGCGCGTCCAGGGCGTCCGGCTCACGCTCGGCGAGCGGCGCGCTCGCGAGGCAAGCGGTCAGCACGAGCGGCGCGAGCGCGGCGAAGTGCGCCCAGCGAAGGGGTGTGGAGTTCAACAGGCTTCCTCGCGGCAGGCTCGTGAAGAGCCGCGCTGACGTGGGCCCAGTCTACCCCGCCGGAGCGGCGAGCCGGTCACCTCGGCGACGCGGCGTCGCGAGCGAGGACGTCACCGCTGACCGGACGCCCTCGCCTCGACGAGCGCTGGACACCGTCAACGCAAGAGCTCGAGTTCCAGATCGATGAGCTGCAGCTCGACCTCCAGCGCCTCGAGCTCCAGGCCTAGCGGCCCCGACTCTCCAGCAGCGAAGCCGGCGGCCTCCAGCTGTTCGGCGCGCTCGAGCTCGCGGCGCAGGTGCACGAGCATCGCGTCGAGCTCGCGGCGCCGGTGCTCCGCCCCGGTGACGAGGTCCTGACGCTCGCAGGTCGCGGCGTCCAGGCGACCGAGCACGAAGTCGGCGCGCAGCGCGAGCCGTTCGTCCAGACGCTGGACCACGTTCGCAGCGGACTCGGCCTCGCGCCGGACGCGCGCGTGGGACGTGGAGGAGACGAGTCCCTCCTGCGCATGCAGATCGGAGACCGCGGCGGCCTCCCCGAGCAGATCGGCGACGCGCGTCGCGTGCGCCTGGTCGAGTCGCAGGTGCTCCGAGACGAAGTCCCGCGGGCCGACGAGCGGCGCGGAGAGCCGCAGGTCCGGCGCGCTCCGCGCCGCGTTAAGCTCTTCTCGCTCGAGGCGCAGGTGATCGCGCTCCAGCACGAAGCCGACGAGACGCTGCTCCGCGTCGCGCGGCCCCTCCTGCGGGACCTGGCCCTGCTCGTGGCGCAGACGCTGCGCCTCGAGCTGCTCCTCCGCCGAGGCGACGCGGCGCTCGGCGAGTTCGACGCGCACGCGGTTGCGCTCGAGGCGCACCTCGAGCTCACGCGAGTCCTGCAGGCGCTCGACGGCGAGGACCGCGCTCGCGCCCACGGTCAAGGAGGCGAGCACCAGCGCCGCGCTGCGGAAGAGCCGCAGGAGACCGGAGGTGCGCTTCGCCGGCGCGGCGAAGCGCTCGCGGCGCCGCAGCTCGGTGCGCGTCTGCCACTCGAGGTGGCGCAGGAATTCCGGGGAGGCTTCGTGGAGGTCGTTCATGGCGAGGGTGGGTGGTGGAGCCTTGCGGCTCCGGTTTCTTGTTCGAGGAGCGAGATCAGGCGCGCGCTTCGCGCTCGTCGAGGAGCGCAGGATCGACGTGGCGCGCGAGCGCGGCGCGGGCGCGCCGTAGGCGTCCCTCGACGGCGCGCTCGCTCAAGCCGCGGCGATCGGCGAGGCGGGCCAGCGGATGGCCGTCGAGGTGACGCTCGGCGAGCAGCGCCGCCTGGTCCGGACGCAGCAGCGCGAGACCGCGCTGCACGGCGTCGGCCCGCGCGGCATCGAGTTCGCGGCTCTCGGAGTCGCGGCTCGCGTCGTCCGCGGCCGGCTGCTCGTCCAGCTCCAGGTCGGTCCGCGGAGCGCTCCGCCGGTAGTGGTTGCGCAGGAGGTTCGTGGCGACGGTGAGCAGCCAGGCTCCCGGGTCGTCGGGCACCCCGTTCCTGCGCCAGGCCGCGATCGCTCGCAGCCAGGTCTCCTGCGTCACGTCCTCGGCGAGAGCGCGCTGCGCCCCCACCCGCCTGCTGACGGCGCGGTAGAGAGCGGGTGTGCGCTCCCGCAGGAGCTCGATCCAGTGGTCTTCGGTCATGGGCATGGAGGGTCGGGACGCCTACTGGACACGCCACCGGCGCGAGCCCACGGTCGAACTCAGACTTTCGTGGCCGGGGCGCCGGAGGCAGCCCCTTGCCCGAACACGCGAACCCGAGCCGTGGCCCCGTTCGTTCGCCGCCCATTCTGCTAGAACACTCCGCGTACGACCGCGAACGCCGAGGAGACACGCCATGCAGTGGAGAGGACGCAGAGAGAGCACGAACGTCGAGGATGCGCGCGGCCGGCGCCGCGGAGGTGTCGCGGGACTCAGCCTCCTCGTCGGCGCAGTCGGACGTCGCTTCGGGACCAAGGGCCTCCTCGTGCTGGCCGTCCTCGGCGTCGTCGGCTGGCAGCTCGGGCTGCTCGATCCGAGCGCCTTGCCGCAGGACGGCGGGCGCCGCGTTCAGGCCACCGGCAGCGCCGCCGAAGAGCAGCGTGTCGCGTTCGTGCGCGTCGTGCTGGCCGACACGGAGGATGTCTGGAGGGAGGAATTCCGGGGTCTCGGTCAGCCCTACCGCGAGCCGCAGCTCGTCGTCTACCGCGGCCAGCACCCCACGGCCTGCGGCCTCGGAGCCTCGAGCATGGGCCCCTTCTACTGCCCCGCCGACCAGACGATCTACATCGACCTCGGCTTCTACGACGAGCTCGAGAGCGCCCTCGACGCTCCGGGAGACTTCGCGCAGGCCTATGTCCTCGCGCACGAGGTCGGTCACCACGTGCAGAATCTCCTCGGCATCACGCGCCAGGTCGAAGAGCGGCGTGGACGTGCCGACGAGAACGAGGCCTCGGTCCGCCTCGAGCTGCAGGCGGACTTCCTGGCCGGTGTCTGGGCGCATCACAACCAGCGCTACCTGGACCGCGGCGACATCGAGGAGGCGCTGAGGGCCGCCAACCGGATCGGCGACGACGCCTTGCAGGAGCGCGCGCAGGGCCGCGCCGTTCCTCACACCTTCACCCACGGAACGTCCGCGCAGCGCATGCGCTGGTTCCGGAAGGGCCTCGAGAGCGGAAGTGTCGAGGACGGCGACACGTTCGAGCTCTCCTACGACGAGCTCTGATCAGCCGGCCCTCGGGGCCGGCGCCCCAGGGAACCTCGCCGCTCGCCCCTGGCGTTGCCGCGGCGCGCGCTCAGCGCGGCGCGTGGACTTCGAGCTCGATCTCGACCAGGAACTCGGGCAGCGCGAGGCCCGCGACCTCGAGCCAGGACCCCGTCGGGAAGCCGTTCGTGTAGATCGTGCTCCGGTAGGAAGCGATCTCGAGGAAGCCCGCCATGTCCGTCGTGAAGACGTTCTCGACGATCACGTCGTCGAATCCACAGCCGTAGTGCGCGAGCACGGCCTCCAGGTCGGCGTACACGTTCCGCATCTGCTGCGCGAGGTCGCCAGCGGCGGTGGGGTTGCCCTCGTCGTCCATGCTCACCGCGCCGGAGACGTGGATCGTGTCCCCCACGCGCACGGCGTGGCTGTAGCCGTAGGCGGCCTCGACCTCCGGCCGCAGGTGGAACACCTCGGGCGCGTCGTGCTCGGCCGTCGGCGCGGAGCAGCCGACGGCGAGGGAGAGGAGCAGCAGGGCCAGCGCGCGCGGTCGGTGGAGATCCATGGTCCGCAAGATAACGCCACAAGCGCTTCCGCAGAAGTGGCAGCTCCCGCGCCCGGGGCGGGCGCGAAGCAAGCACGGAACGCTGGCGAGAGCCGAGGCGTATGCTCTGGAGCATGAACCTCAGCGCGCTGCTCCTGGCCCTGCTCCTCGGTGTCTCCCCCGACCTCTCCTCCACCGCCGTCCAGGACGCGGAGCCGGCGAAGCAAGAGGGCCCCGAGGCTGCGGAACTCGTGCAGGAAGTCCCCGCGAGCCCCGACGCCGAGGAGATCGTCAGCAAGCGCGATCGCGCGCTGGCCACGCTCGGCGTCCTGCGCGACTCGCGCCAGGCGCGCCTCGACCAGCTGCAGGAGCTGCGCGATGAGTTCGACCCGAACACGGACAGCGAGCTGCGGCTGACACAGATCGAGGACGCGCGCCGGCTGAGCCTCGAGATCAGTCAGCTCGAGCGGGAGTTCGAGACGATCGCGACGGGCATCGACGTGCGGGAGCTGCAGGCGGGCGAGGAGTCGAAGGTCGACCTCGTTGCGGAGCTGACGCAGTTCCTTCAACCATTGATCTCCGAGCTGCGGCAGGCGACGGAGGATCCGCGAGAGATCGAGCAGCTCGCGGAGCAGCTCGAGGCGATCGAGCAGCGCCAGCTGCCGATGATCGCGAAGGCTCTCGCCAGCCTTGGCGAGCTGAGAACCGCAGCGGAGCCCGGCAGCGTGCTGGAGCTGGAGCTGGCTGCCACCCTTGAAGAGTGGAGCACGCGGCAGCGAGAGCTCGAGAACCAGCAAGAGGTCGTTCAGTTCCAGCTCGAGCAGCGGCTGCAAGAGCGCGGCTCCCTGTTCGAGTCGTCGAGCAAGGCCCTCGGCGACTTCTTCGAGACGCGGGGCATGAACCTGTTCCTCGCGCTCGCCGCCGGGATCGGGATCCTGCTCGCGACACGCCTGCTGCACCGGCTGGCCCGCCGCTTCTTCCACGCGAAGCCACGTGAGGAGCGCGCGTTCTACTCCCGTCTGATCGACGTCCTGTACTTCGCGATGAGCGGCGTCGCCGCCGTGTTGGGCGGCTTGCTCGTTCTGTACTCGACAGGAGACTGGGCGCTGCTCGGCCTCGCGACCCTTGTCCTGCTCGGGCTGATCTGGGCCAGCAAGACCGCCGTGCCCATCTTCCTCGAGCAGATCCAGCTGCTCCTCAACATCGGACCCGTGCGCGAGCACGAGCGCGTGATCGTGAACGACCTCCCCTGGCAGGTCTCACGCATCTCGATCCACTCGATCCTCATCAACCCGAGGCTCACGGGCGGGCACCTGCGCCTGCCGATCAGGGATTTGCTGGGGCTGCGCTCGCGCCCGAGCCAAAAGGACGAGCCCTGGTTCCCGACCACGAAGGGCGACTGGGTGTTGATGGACGGCAGGCCCGCTCAGGTCCTACGTCAGTCCATCGAGAACGTCCGCGTATCGTTCCTCGGCGGCAGCCAGGCGACCCTGCCCGCCGTCGAGTTCATGACGAGCGGCGTGGAGAACCTCAGCCACGGCTTCCGCATCTCCCAGGTCTTCGGCGTCGACTACGAGCTGCAGTCGATCGTCACGAACCGCGTGGTCGACGTCATGGAGCACGACCTGAGCCGAGAGCTGCAGTCCGTCGTGAACGCCGACCAGATCAAGCAGGTGCGCGTCGAGTTCCGCGAGGCAGGCGCCTCGTCCCTCGACCTCGCCCTGCTCATCGACCTCGAGGGCAGCGCCGCTCCGCACTACCAGCGCCTGCAGCGCGCCATCCAGCGCATCCTCGTCGACACCTGCACGCGCGAGGAGTGGACGATCCCGTTCACGCAGCTCACGCTGCACCAGGCGTAGCGCAGACGAAGGGCTCCGGCGCTCTCGACAGGTGGAGAGCTCCGGACGGCGCGCGCCTCAGCGCTCGGGCTCGACCCGCTGCCAGTCGCGGTCGTTCCAGTTCGGGTCGGACTGGATCTGCCAGTTGGCGTCGTCGTGCAGGACGTAGTGGCCCTGTCCGTCGGTGTAGACGTTGCTGTAGTGGCTGGGAAGGTCCACCGTGCCGCCGCCCGGCTGGACGTAGCTCGTGCGCTCGTGGATCCCGTTGACGGCGAGCGAGTGCCCCGCGCTGTTCGCCGCGTTGCGGTCCTTCCAGCCCTGGAAGCTGATGTCGAGCACGTCCTGGGACTGCGTGGTCCGTGACGTCGCCGCCGAGCGCGCGGCCGCCGCGATCTGCGCGTTGCCCTGGGCGACGATCTGCTGGTTCTTGGCGAGGTACCAGCGCTGGATCGCCTCCTGCCAGCCGGCGTCGTCGCGGCGCGAGCGCACGATCGCGGCGAGCACCGGGTCGCGAGTGAGATCCGTCCCGACCGGCCCGAACACGGCGTACATGTGATCGAGGTTCCACATCGCGGCGCCGATCGAGCCGCCTGGGTTGCGATAGATCGCCTTGCGCATCGTCGCGAAGATCGTCGCCTCGGTCGGGCGGCCGTCGTCGCGGTAGCGGATCACGAGCTGGCGCGCGTCGGCCTCGAATTCCTTGGACTGCCCCATCGGGCGCAGCTGCGCGTCCTCGCGGCGCGTGCTCTCGTAGAGCGGCGCCAGCACCTGGCGCAGCTCCTTCGTCGCCTCCGGCAGCACCGTCTCGGACACGATCTTCAGCTTCGTGACGCCCTCCGCGGGAAAGGCGTCGAACATCCGCCTCCAGTGCTCGCCGAGGCTGCGCGGGATCGGGACGTAGGGCCGGCCCTCGTACGGCGCCATGAGCTGTCCCTGCAAGCCGTCCGCGTAGCCGTACTCGAGCATGCCCCAGAAGCGCACGCCGCGACCGTCCGGCGCGCGCACCGTGACGTCGCTGATCGTCGGGATCATGTGGTAGGCCGGACCGATCGCGGTGACGCCACCCTCGACCTCCCAGCCCTCCGGCACGAGCACTCGGAAGGCGACGCGGCCCTCGCGCGCGGGGTCGCTGATCTCGACCTCCTCGAACAGCACGGCGTCGGCGCCGGCCTCGCCCGCGGGGTCGAGCGACTCCGCCGTCGTCGGTGCTTGAGCCGTCGTTCGCGGGTTCGTCGTGCCCGAACTGGCCGCTGCTCCCGGCGGCGTCGACTGGGGCGCGGACTCCTCGGCGCTCTGGTTCACCGAAGACTCCTGCGGAGCGCAGCCGCCGAGCGAGAGCGCGAGCGCGAGGACGGTCGAGAGAAAGGCGAGGAAGGGTTGCGCGGCCATGGTGCGTGGGGCGAGTGGGTCGTGGCGGAGTCCGGCGCCGAACGTCGCCTGCGCGCGACGTCGGAGCCGACTCGGGAGGATAGGCGATGGAGGCGCAGCGCGCTTGGACAGGCCCCCACGAGCGGACGCGGCGCTCCCCAGCGCCACTGCCAGAGCTGGGAGTCCCGCGCGGCCTTTGCGCGTGTTCGCGTGGGTGCCTAGGATGAATTGCAGCGCGCTACGCAGCCGCATCACGGCTCCCCCGTCAGGGCTCCGGCGCCCCGCACCGACGGGTCGCTCGCTGGCTCCCCTTCCTCGACGGGATGCGTTCGTTCCTCGTCGCGCACCTCTCGCTGACGGCGGGCGAGTGAGCGCACCCTGCAGCAACGCGGACGAGCCGACACCAACCCTCACGCAACGCAGCCCCATGAACGACACCGCCCCCCCGCTTCGCCCCGTGGATGCGGAAGCGCCCGCTGCCCGCGCCTTTGTGGCCCGCTGGTTCCTCGCGGCCGTGGCGTGCCTGGGCCCGCTCGCTAGCCTGGGGCTCGCGCAGATGCCGAAGGAGGACGTGGTCGAGGTGCCGGCGATCTCCGAGGGCCTGTGCGTCAGCAACCTCTTCCAGTCGAACATGGTGCTGCAGCGGGACGAGCCCATCGTCGTCACCCGCACGGCGGCGCCGGCCGACGACATCGCCCTCCCCATCC
>CAYGST010000136.1:0-10142 GCA_964352415.1 uncultured Planctomycetaceae bacterium
GTTGCCCTCGTCGGCCTCGTCGCGCTCGCGTGGTTCGCGCCCCCCAACAAGCCGACCCAGGTGGCGCCGAACAGCGCGAGCAGCTCGATCCCCGAGGCCGCGACGGCGAGCGCAGGGACCGGAGGGCCGGCTCCGATCGCATCCGCCTTGCCCGATGCGCCCCGACGCGCGCGAACGGAGGCCGCGCCCGACGAATCGCGTGAGCTCATGGCGAGTACGGAGAGCGATGAGTGGCGGCTGAGCGGTCGCGTGCGCGGTCGGGACGGCGCAGCGATCGAGGAGGCCGAAGTGCACATCTCCGTGCTTCACGGCTGCGACCTCCTCGCGCTCGAATCGGTGCGCACCGGCCCCGACGGGACCTACGCGGTGAACGTCGATGCCCTGCGGAGCCGAGGTGCGCTCGGGCTCCTGGGCGCAGGGCTGCTCATCGAGGTGACTGCAGCGGAACACTGGCCGCAACCCGCCGAACTGATCGAGGAGCTCCCGCTCCAGCTCGATGCAGCGGTCTCGCTGGTGCAGGACTTCACGCTGACGCCTGGTCGCACGATTCAGCTCGGCCTGCGGACTCCCGAAGGCACGACACCCGCTGGGAGCCTCCTCGCGCGGCTCGTTCCCTCGACCGCGGACGAAGTGGACGCGGGCGCCCTCGACCGAGGCGCACTGGAGTGGAGCTCCTTCCAAGGCGGTGAGGCGCTCGTCCTCCCCGTTCGTGGCGCGGCTCCCTATCGGCTCGAGGTTCGCTGCAACGATGGCCTGCTGTTCGAGACGCTCGCCTCGATACCGCCGGACGGTGACCTGGGCGCACGGGACCTCCTAGGCTTCTCCGTGGTCGCTGGCAGGTTCGTCGGGCCCGATGGACGCGCCGTTCCCAACCAGAACCTGCGCATCCAGCGAATCGGCGCAGAGCCTCCTCTGGTCACGCACGCCGAGTGGGTCGAGGGTGCGCTGCGGCTCGCCGACGTCGGCCGCGCGCGCACCGACGCGGCAGGCCGCTTCCACATGGCTGGTCTCGCACCGGGCCGCTACGAGCTCGAACTCGAGTACAGCCTCCTCTCGCCCGTGCGCTTCGAGCTCGAAGCCGACGCGGCGCCACGCGAGTTCACGCTCGACGGGCAGACCCTCGTGCTCAGGACCGTCGACGCCGCGGGGCAACTCGTCCCAGGGCTCGAATTGCGCTACGCCTGGGAGCTGGACGGATCGCAGGGCACCGGCCGCCTCGACATCAACGATGTCGGCGGAGTCTTCGAGCTGCTCGTGCCCTTCGACTCACGCTGGCGCTTCACCTCGGGAACCTGGCGTGCCGCGTTCGAACCTCGGGAGCACGTCGCTTCGCGCGAACAGGCGCACGCGGAGCTCGAGCTGCGCGTCGCGCCTGCACCGCCGGGCGGCCGGCTCGCGCTCGAAGCGCGCGACGCTGCCGGCCAGCTCCTCCAGGGCCTTGCCGCCGACCTGCATCACCTCGAGAGCGACCACCACGTCGGCCCGATCGATCAGGCCGCGCTCGCGGGCCTGGACCTCCCCGCCGGCCGCTACGAGGTCACGTTGCCCTGCCCCCCGCGGGTCAGCGCGCCGGGCGCCACCTTCCTGCCGAAGACCCTGCGCGTCGAGGTGGAGCCGGGACGAACGACTCGCGCTGGCGCCTCGCTCGCCCGCGGCGGACGCATCGACATCACGGTGGAGCCCCTGAACTGGCCCGTGCTCGACACGCCGGTGCTCGTCGAGGTGGAGCGGGACGGTCGCTGGACCCACGCCGGCGGAGTCCTCCAGGAGCGCGACGGGACCTGGCAACTCCCGGCGCAGCCCGACCTGTCTCGCCCCCTGCGTACGTACTCCGTCCTGCCCTCGGGCTCCCAGCGCCTTCGACTGCGTGTCGGCGAGGCCCTGTCCAGCTCCGTCGAGTGCCTCGTTCAGCCGGGCACGCCGTGTCGGGCGCGCGTGTCGTTCGATGCGCCTTGAGCGACCACGCGGACGACGTCGCCCCCGGCGCAAGCTCCCCGAGCACGTCCCACGGCGAATCCCTGCTCACTCCAGCGGCTCGAGCCAGACCTCGTAGAGCTCTCGCTCCTCGATCGGTCTCCCCCGGCGAAACCCGGTCCACTCCTTGACGCGCCAACCCTCGTACTCGACCCGAACGCGACCTGGATCGTAGGCGAGGTCCAGGTAGAGCAAGCCGTCGCCGAGTGTGCGCCCCAGCTCGCGGCCCTTGGTCGTCACGAGCTTCGCGTCGGGCACGGGGATCGCGGCTCCAGTTGCATCACGCGTGCCCACCCAGAGCGCCGCCTTCCAGGAAGGACGCAGGTCAACGTCGAGCCGCCAGGCGCCGGCGTCCCACAGAAACGCGGACTCGTCCCCCTGGGCGGCCAGGTAGCCCTCGCGCTCGATCAACCAGTGCACGGGTAGTCTGCTATCAATGGCCGGCCAAGGGCTCTCGTCGAAGTCGAACGCATGGGCAACGCCACCGGCGTCCAGCTCCGCTGTCGCCCTCAAGTCCAGCTCGTAGCGCTCGACGAGGATCACGGAGCGACATCCGTCGAGGGGCTCACCCGTCGCCTCATCGCGCACCCGCAGCCGAACCCGACGCGTCGGCGATCCATCCAGTCGCAGCAGCCGTAGATCATCGGTTCCCGAGTTCACGCGCAGCAGCGGCGGATCCCATCGGAACGCGCTGTCCACAGGGGGCAAGAGCAAGTAGCGGCCCTCGGGGACGTCCCCGAAGTCGAACCGGAGCCCGCCCCCAGCGGGAGCTCCATCGAGGGGCTGCGGCTGCGCCTCGACGACCCACGGTGGAGACGTCTCGTCGATCCGCCTGAGCCTGAGCGGTCCCGGGATGAACCCGTCTCCGCTGCGGCCGTGGACGCGACCCGCTACGTGGAACCCCCGCCTTCGCAGGAGAGAGAGATCCACCGTCGCCGTCTGCCCGTTCACGAGCTCGACGACGCGCGTGAGTTCGGCCGTCTCCGCCGAACGGATGCGCAGACGCGCGCGGCCCTCGGGCAAGAGAGGCAGGGCCAGCGCCCCGCTCGCATCGGTCACGCCGTCGAGCATGAAACCGGAGCCACCGTCGAGCTCCAGCGCCGCGTGCACGCCGTCAAAGGGCTCGCCGAGCTCGTCGTGGAGCTGAACTTGCAGGGCGGCGCAGGCCTCGACCTTTGCGCGGACCGGCACCGGGTAGCGACCGGCAACGGCGTGCACACGGGCGTAGCCACCGAGGTGCCCGTCCCGATCGCGAATCCGCAGCGCGTGGGAGCTGCGACCACCGATCCCGACCAGGCTTGGCGGCGGCGGTGGAGCGAAGCGCACGAAGGTCGTGAGCGAGCGCTCGACCGGTCGCGTCTCGACGACCGTCGTCGCGCGTTCGCCGGACGCGGCATCCGGCTCTCCGAGAAACACGAGGTCGACGAAGAGCGAGGTCGGCGTGACGTCAGCGGGCAGATCGAGGTCGAGTTCGTAGTGCAAGCCGTCCACTTCTGGCAGCCCGTCGCCCGCGCTCGCCGCGACGGAAGCGGACGTCCCCGGCGCCGCAGTCCCGGTTGTGCCCAGCTCACTCCGTGGCTGAGTGAGGATCGCGCCCAGCGGCTCGTCGGCGCTCGCGGACAGCCCACTTCGCACCTCGCGGATCGTGTTCGCGGGCTGGAGCGCCCGGGGCATCACGCCGTCGGGACGCAGCCGCCAGCCAAGCAAGCTCACGAGGGACAGCGCGACCATCCCGACCGCGATCGGAACGACCGCTGCTACCGCCGGCCTCGGCGGCCGGCAGAGTGGCGCGAGCGCGACGGCCCAGGCTTCTCGGCCTCCCTCCTCGTCGTCCAGGCCCTTCCGAAGCCGCTCGAGCCCGCGCCGCACCCGGCTGCGCACCGTCTCGACCGGCGCCCCCGTGCGCCGCGCGACCTCGCGCGGCGGCAGCCCTTCGTACCAGCGCAGGAAGATCGCCGTGCGGTAGGGCTCATCGAGGTCGTTCAAGCGCTCGAGCAGCACGCGCTGCACGCGCAGGCTCTCGCTGACCTCGACGGCGGACGGTTGGAGTTCGTCCGCAGCGGACTCACGCTCGCGAGCCGCTCGGCGAACCGCGCTGCGACGGTGATTGGCGGCACCGCGTGTGACGACTTGGGCCAACCAGGAGCGCAACGCACCCTCGTCCCGCGGCGGTCGCGTCAGCGCGGCGACGAAGCTCTCCTGCACGACGTCCTCCGCAAGGTGCTCGTCGTGCAGGAGCTGCTGGGCGAGCGCCCGCAAGAACTCGCGGTGCTGAAGCAGGGACTCGGGATCGGGGAAGGGCATCGTCATTGGAGCGGACCGGCGGGTACCCCAAGGACACCGACGCACGCGAAGTCGGGGCATGCATTTCCTGGAATTCGTGCACCGATCCCGTCGCCGCCGGTGCCCCAGGAGCAGCCACCCCTCCCGCCCCCCAGCGCCATGAACCGACTCCTGCACACCGTTCAGTCCCTCCTCCGCGGCGAGGTCGAAGCCCCCCAGCTCGCCTCGGGCAGCACAACGGCCTGGGGCACGGCCTTGGCCTCCGCCGCCTTCCTGTGCGGCGCGCTGTACGGTCTTTGCATGAGCCTCTACGGCGTGATCCGCGGCGTCGACTACGGCTTCGAGCACGTCGTCGCGGTCATGCTCAAGGTCCCTGCGCTCTTCCTTCTCACGCTCCTGGTTGCCGCGCCTTCGCTCTGCGTCTTCGCGATGCTGGCGCGCACGGGCCAGCGCTTTCGCCAGACGACCCGTCTCCTGCTGGCGGGCGCGACGCTCAGCCTCATCGTTCTGGCGAGCTTCGGGCCGATTACCGCCTTCTTCACCTTCAGCACGAAGAGCCACCCGTTCATGCAGGCCCTCAACATCACCCTGTTCGCGATCGCTGGCCTGATCGGAGTCGGCTACTTCGCCCGCAACCTGCGCCCGTCGGAGACGTCCTCGAACTCGAGGTCGCCCGTTCGCTCCGATGGGCTGCTGCGCGTCTGGTTCGTGCTGTACGCAGCCGTCGGTCTGCAGATGTCCTGGCTCCTGCGCCCCTTCATCGGAGCGCCCGGCGAGTCGTCCGCGCTGTTCCGGGAGACCGAGGGCAACATCTTCGAGGGCATCCGCGACGTGCTCCGGTACCTGTAGCCATGCCAGTCGCCGATTCCACGCGGCAGACCGCGCGCCCCGGCGCGTCGCTGCGAGACCTGCTCGAGGCCCGCGGCGCCTTCGCCATCGACGCTGCGCAGCCGCTGCCCATCGGACGTCTCGCGCTCTTCCTCTCGCTCGGCGGCGGACTCTTCGGCGCCGTCATGGGATCGCTCGCGGGGAGGTGGCTCGGCGGGCTCTACTCGGCGACGAAGGTGCCGCTGCTCGTCGTCGGTGCAACGCTCCTCTGCCTGCCCAGCTTCTTCGTCCTGAACTCCCTGCTCGGCTTGCGGAGCGACTTCCGCGCGGCCCTGCGTGGGATCCTCGCCGCGCAGGGGACCGTCGCGCTCTCACTCGCGGCCTGCGCACCGATCCTCACCGTGGCCTACATCTCGTCCTCCGACTACCCCGCGGCGCTGCTCGTCAATGGAGCGCTCTTCGCCGTGAGCGCCTATGCCGGGCAGTCGACGCTGCGGCGCCACTACGCCCCACTGATCGTCGAGAACCGACGCCATCGGATCGCGCTCGTGGCTTGGGCCGTGCTCTACGTCTTCGTGGGCATCAAGCTCGGCTGGATCCTGCGGCCGTTCGTCGGGGACCCGGCTCTCCCCCTCGAGTTCTTGCGCGCGGAGCAGTGGATGGAAGACCCGTACGCCGTCCTCTTCTGGACCGCGGTCGCGCTCGCGGCGCGGCTCCTCGGGCTCGCTTGAGTCGCAGGCGCCGCCCGGGCAGAGCCCGCCGCGGGAAGGCACGACGGTCCATGGTCGTGGCGCCCCGCAGGGCGCGAAGCGGCGCTGGAACTCCAGCCTCGACTGTCGGCGAACGGCTCCGGGCGCTACCGCGGGCGATCGCGTACCCTCTTGGCCATGGAGCGAGAGCGAGACCTCGGAGAGCAGCCGATCGCCGGCCTGTTGACCCAGCTCGAGCTGGACGCGCACGACCTCGTCGCGGCGTCCACCGAACAGCTGACCCACAAGATGGTGCAGCGCGCCTGCAAGGGCCGCCGGCTGACCCCCAACATGAAGTGCAAGGTGCAGCGCGCGCTGCAGACCGCCGCCGAACGCGAGTTCAAGCTGGCGGAGCTGTTTTCCTACTGAGCGCCGACGCGCCGCCTCAGCCGGAGAGGCTCGTCAGCAGCGCCAGACCAATGAAGGCGGCGTAGCCGAGGAAGATCAGGACGTAGGTGAGCGAGGCCGCCCAGGGCAAGAGGTGCCCTGCCCGGAACTCGACCTCGGTGCGCGCGCGCCACGCGCGCACCAGTGCGGCGATCACGAAGCCGCACAGCACCAGCGCCACGAACGCGAGCGCATACGCGTAGGGCATCTTGGTCAGCTCGTGCGGACGATTCGAGTGGGTCAGGTCGTGCAACGCGAGCGCGAAGCCCACGATGAGGAAGAGGTAGCCGGCGCCGGCGATCTTGCCGGCCCGCCAGATCGGTGCCGTCTGATTCATACGCGAACTCCTCCATCGTCGAGACACTTGACCAGCTGCAGCACGGGCAAGTCCTCCGACCAGAGCGTCGGGTGCACCTCGAGGGGCAAGTCGCCCAGGGCTTCGTAGAGGCGACGCGTCTCCGCGCACTCGGGCAGCGTACGCAGCACCTGCTCGCAGGCGGAGGAGACGGAGAGGACGGGTCCGCGAATCTTCATGGGCGTCAGTGATGTAGACGATTCGATCGTGCGCCTTCAGTCTAGCGGACTGGATCCGAGCATCTGGTCGCTGCGCGATCGAAGCCCGCTCGACGCAGCGAATCGCGACTCGCTGAAACGCCCGCAACGACGGCGGCAACAGGTGGGTGCGGCGCTTCCCCGCCGCCTCTCCCGCGCGCTCGCACCGCTGGGAGGGTGCTCGTCAGGGAGCTCCGGCGCGGATCGAAGGGAGCGCGTCGGAGCTCCACCCCTCGCACACTACAGATCCCATGGATCCAGGCAGCGCCTGGAAGCGCCCCCGGCTCGCCCGCACTCCGCGGACGGAGGAGCTTCCCGCAGCGCGACGCCTCTGGTGCCTGGCGCTCGCTGCGCTCTTCGTCTTCGCGCTCTGGACGCGCGTGGACGTCGTTGCCCAGGTCGAGCATCCGGGCCACGGAGACGCCGCCTTCTACTACACGGCCGCGAAGAACCTCGCGGAGCGCGGTCGACTCGAGGTCGACTACGTCTGGCACTTCCTCGATCCCCCGGAAGGGCTGACTCATCCGGCTGGCGACTACTGGGCCACCTTCGCGTCCGTGCTCATGGCTGCACCGATCGCTGCCGGCGCCGGCCTCAAGGGTGCGACGGCGCTGGCCGCGCTCTTCGGAGTGCTGACGGGGCTCGCCACGCTGTTCGCAGCGCGAGCGCTCGGCGCCTCGCGCACGGTTCAGTTCGCCGCCTGCGCCTTCGCGCTCCTGCACCCCGCGCTCCTCAACGCGTCCACCTCACCCGACGCCACCATCTTCTACGTGGCGTTCGTCACCGCGACGTTCGCGCTGATCGCGCGAGGGGCGCGTCGCCCCAGCGCCTACGCGTGGGCCGCGCTCACCGCGGCTCTGGGCTACGCCACGCGCCAGGACGCAGCCCTGCTCGCCCCGACGCTCTTGCTCGCGATCCTGCTGTCGCCGCACGACTGGCCCGCGCGTCGCCGCGCCTTGCTGCGATCCGCTGTCGTCTACCTCGCCTGCGTGACTCCGCTCCTCGTTCAGCGCTACGTCGAGCTCGGCAGCCCGTTCCCGCCGAGTCTCTCGCGCGCCGTGTTCGCCCGGCGCTACGAGGATCTCTACTCCTACGCAGCGCCGCTCGACTGGGCCTCCTATCGAGCGTGGGGCTGGGACGCGATCCTCGAGTCGAAGCGCGCCGCCGTGACGTACAACCTCCAAACGATGTTGCGAGCGCTCGGCCCCGCGCTCGCCGCCGCGCTGGGCATCGGCTGGCTCCGCAGCCTGCGGCGAGACGCTGGCGTGCGTTCCGCCCTGCTCGCGCTGCTGGCGTTCCTCGCGTTGCAGATCGCGTTCTACGGCCTCGTCGCGACGGTGGTGGCCTCGCACGGCAGCTTCCAGCGTGTGACGCTCGCGCTGCTCCCGTTCCTCGCGCTGGTCGGGCTGAACGGGCTCGATCGCTGGCTGCCCTGGACCGTCGTCAACGCCGCGCTGCTGCTGGGTCTCTGCTTGCCGAGGGTCGGCGGCTCCGACGTGCTCGCCCAACAGAAGCTCCGCTTGAACGGAGGCCTCGCTGCACGCTGCGAGAGCCTGCACGTCGCGCTCGAGGACACGCTGCGCCCCGGGGATCCCCCGCCCGTCCTGATGACGCGCAACCCGTGGGAACTGCACCTCACGCGCGGCTATGGCGCCGTGCAGATCCCAACCGATGGCCTCCCCACCGTCCTGCGCGTCGCGGAGCGCTACGGCGTGACGCACCTGGTGCTGCCGGCGCCGCGCAGCGGCGTGAGCGTCGTCGCGGCGGAGCGCCACCCGCGTCTCGAGTGCGTCGTCGCGCTGCCCGACACGCCGATCCGCATCTACCGCCTCCTCGCGGCCACCGAGCCCTGAACGCGCGAGAGGGCCGCGTCGCTCCGACGAGCGACGCGGCCCTCCCGCGGTCCGGTGCGGCGCAATCGCCGCTCCATCGCTTACGGCGTGAAGATGACCTCCAGGCCGTTGGAGAGGTTGAAATCGGTGCCGCACGGACTGACGAGCGGGTCGCGATACCAGATCTGGAAGAAGCGCGTGTCGCCTGCGTTCCAGCCCTGGCTGGAGATCAGGTTGTTGCTCCAACTCGCTGCGCCACCGGCGTCCGAGACGCGAACGTCCAGACGTTGAATCGGACCACCGACGCACCGCAGGCCGTCGCCGAACAGGGAGCCGTTACCCGCGTTGACGGTCTGGGTGCCGACGAACAAGAGCGCCGGCTTGCCGACCGGGAGCTGGCTGCCGTCGATGACGAGGGCGTCCGCACCGACGCTCGCCGAGCCACCTCCCATCGCACTCGCACCCGCGCCCGTCGAGTTGGCGCAGCCCGTGCCATTCGCTCCTACGTTGCCGCAGGGGCAGGCCGTGCCGCCGCCATTGCCGGAGCAGTAGGACATTCCCACCACCTCCGGGATGACTCCGCCGAGGCCGACGAAGTTGATGCCTGTCACGCCGAGCACGGTCGCCTGCCCCGTGGTGATGTCGAACTCGAGCAGCGAGCCGCTGCCGTTCGTGTCCGTCACACCGAAGGTGCGGCCCGTGTCCTCGTCGTACCAGATGCCCGAGACCTGCGTCGCGCCGTGCACGCCAATCGGCGTCGTCGCGCCCGTCGCCGGGTCGATCGAGAACAGCGTGGCGGAGAACGTGTTCGCGATCAGGAACGCGCCGAGACCGCGGTGGTAGTCGAAGCCGTACAAGCCGAACTGCCCGAAGGAACCGATCAAGGACGCGGACGGAACGAGCGGATCCACGCTGTAGAGGTTCTGCCAGTTCGAACCGTAGTAGAGGCCGTCGTCCTCGTTGAGAGAGATGTTGGCCATGTTCGGCGTCGTCGCGCCGAGCGGCGTCAGCGTCTGGGCGCTGATGTTCAGCTCGTAGAGCTCGGTCTGGAAGCCCGAGGCGTAGAGGATGTTCGGGTCGCTGGTCTGCGCCAGTCCGAACAGGAAGGTCTGCCCCGTGCCGAACAGCGGCGTGACCTGAGCCGTGCCGAAGTCGATCTCGTAGACCAAGCCACTGAAGTCGGTGGCGTAGGTCTTCTGCGCCACGGCGGGCGCGACGAGGCAGGTGGAGGCGAACGCGAGGGAGAGAAGCGTGCGGCGCATGGGGGGACCCTGGGCAGAGGGAAAGTCGGGCGCGCCCGCGTGGCGCGCGTGGATCCGCCAGTCTACCGACTTCCCCCCATCACGCCGGTTCGAGCCGGGTATGGCCGGGCTGCGCACGCCCGGCCCGCGCTCATGGCGTGAAGGTGATGCTCAATGCGTTCGAGGTGTTGATCCGCGCCCCGCAGCCGCCGTTCGCGGGGTCGCGGTAGAACAGCTGGAAGTGAAGCGTCTGCCCCGGCGCCCATCCAGCCGGCAGCGCGAGCCCCGGCCCCCAC
>CAYGST010000137.1:0-8663 GCA_964352415.1 uncultured Planctomycetaceae bacterium
CCCAAAGGGTAGCGTGCTCTCGCGAGGACGGCGGCCTTGGGTCGCCATCGAGGGGTAAAAAGCAGCTGGTACACGCCCAATAAACGGGCCTGCGGGGTCCTTTATCGTGGCCGCTCCACGACTCCCGCGCGGGATCCCGGGAGTTCCGCCTCCTTACTCTCAAGAGTCCGAAACCACCCCCCCGATACAGAGGCACCTCCGACCCCCCCGCTCGAGGAGGAGACCTTGCCGAAAACCCCCTGGAATCGTGCCCATCTGCTCGCCCTCGGCGCGCTGTTCGTCCCCATCGTGGGATCGGGCTGCGTCGGGCCGACGCAGCGTTCTGCGACACCCCTGACGCCCGAGGAGCGCGAGGTGCTGCTGCGCAGCAACGAGCGCATCGAACGCGAGCGTGGCGACGCAGTCCCAGCGCCGAACACCCCTGGCGGAACCGCGGAGGTCGCGGCGACCGGGAGTCCCGGTCGATCCGAGGAGCGTTCCTGGTCCGAGGCGCCCGCGATGCGCCCCGGCGCGCTGAGCGAAGGAGCCGGCCTGCGGGCTGAACGAACCGGCGGCGGAGCCAGCGCGGCCGCGCTGCCGACCAAGCGCGAGGCTCGCACGCAACGTGAGACCGCGGCCCCCGAAGGGAACGCCGCGAAGCTCCGACTGACAGCCCCCGAGACGACCCTCGGCTCGATCCAGGGCAGAGTCGCCGGGATCGACGCGAAGGGCGATGCGCCCCTGGTCCTGCTCGCGATCCCGATCGGGCGCGTGACCGACCACTCGAAGGGGACGACGGTCCTGAGCCGCGGAGTCAACGGCTTCGACCCGCCGTTCCTCGTCGTACCGATCGGCGAGACCGTCCGCTTCGAGAACGAGGACGAGATCTGCCACAGCTTCTTCTCGTCGTCGCCGAACCACGAGTTCGAGCTCGGCCTGCTCGATCCGGACACCTCCAGTAGCTACCGCGTGGAGCAGCCGGGAAGCGTCCAGGTCTACTGCACCCTTCACAGCGGTAAGCAGGCCTCCGTGTTCGCGGTGCCCACGCCCCACTTCGTCGTCGTCGCCGCGGACGGAAGCTACAACCTCGGTCGACTCGAGGCCGGCGGTTATCGCGTGATGCTCTGGAGCGACGGAGAGGTCCTCAGGCGCCACGAGATCGAGGTCACCCCCGGGAAGTCGACGCACTGGAACGTCACGTCCGAGCTGACGGCATCGCAGGCCGAGTCCCGATGAGTCGAATTCGCGAGCGCTTCACGAGCGTACGACTGGACTGTAGCGCTCGTTGGGATCGTGCTCGCGCGGGTCTCAGGGACCGCTTGAAGCAGTTCACCGCGGGTGGCATCAACAGGCAGAGCCTCGGCGGCCGCCTGTTCTTCGTGCTCGTGGCCATGGCGTGCACGTCCTCTCTGATCATCGGCTGGATGCAGGACAGCAACCTCGCCGCGGACCTGAACACCGCCGCGCAGCGTCGGCTGGAGCGCGCCTCGGAGCGCTCCGGACAGCTGATCGAGAAGCACCTCGAAGACCAGCTCGCGCGCTACGAGACGATCGCCGCCCAGCCGCAGTTCGTGGCGAACCTCGAGTCGGGCGACGCCGTGACCCTCGAGCACTATGCGCAGGCCCTGCTGAAGTCGAACAGCGCGAGCACGATCCAGTTCCTGGATCAGGACGGCGAAGAGCTCGCCGGAGCGGGGAGCGCGGGGCTGCGCACCGCTTTCGGTCGCGAGTCGAGCGGCCGACGCCCCAGCAACAGCACCCCCGCCGGACCGCTCGACACCGAGTCGTCCCTGCGCGCGCTCGGCGGTGCGCTCTACTCCGTCACGTACACCCCCCTCTGGGACAAGACCCGCTATCTCGGCTCGCTGCGCTCCGTGGAGGAGATGTCGAGCGAGCTGCTGCGCGCCTGGACGCAGATGTCGGGCGCCCGCCTGACGCTGACCGAGGCGATGGGTCCCTACGAGCTGCGCATGCCCGTAGCAGACGTCGGCCTCCACAAGCTCTCCGTCGTCACTTCGATGGATGCGGAGCGCGCGGCGCTCGCCAACTCGCGGAAGAACCTCGTCTTCGGGGGATTCTTCGCGTTGAGCCTGGCCTCGATCGCCAGCTATCTCCTCGCCCGTAGCCTCGTGCGACCGATCCGCGAGATCCAGGCGGCCACCGAACGCATCGCGGCCGGCGACCTGCAGTTCCGGCTCGACCTCAAGCGCACGGACGAGGTCGGTGAGGTCGCGAAGGCGTTCAACCTCATGCTCGACCGCCTCGAAGAGAACATCGACGAACGCATCCGGGTCGAGAACCAGATCAGCCACCTGGCCTACCACGACAGCCTGACCGGGTTGGCGAACCGGCGCTTGCTGCGCGAGCGCCTGGAGGCCGCGCTCGAGCCGAGCGCGCTCGCCGAGCAGTCCGTCGCGATCATCTTCATGGACCTCGATCGCTTCAAGGACATCAACGATACGCTCGGCCATACGGCCGGCGACGATCTGTTGATGGAAGCGGCGCGGCGCCTGAACGCCTGCCTGCGCGGCATCGCCCCTACCGGCCTGCGCCACGACGACCAGCTGCTCCTGGCGCGTCTCGGCGGCGACGAGTTCACGCTCCTGATGCGGGGCTTCGAGGACCGCTATCAGATCGAGGTCGTCGTCGACCGCATGCTCGAGGCGCTCTCGATGCCGTTCATTCTGCGCGACCAGGAGGTCCGCGTGGGCGCCAGCGCCGGCATCGCCGTCGCTCCGGACGACACGCGCGACGTCGAGACCTTGCTGATCGACTCCGACCTCGCGATGTACCACGCCAAGAACGTCGCGGGCCGCAGCTACGAGTTCTACTCGGACTCGATGCACTCGATCGCCGCGCGCCGGATGGAGCTCGAGAACAAGCTCCGCTGCGCGCTCGAGGAGAAGCAGTTCGAGCTCTATTATCAGCCGAAGCTCGATCTGAAGACCGGCAAGGCAGAGAGCGTCGAAGCGTTGATTCGCTGGCACGGCGACAACGAGGAGCTCATCAGCCCCTCCGAGTTCATCCCGCTGGCCGAGGACACCGGCACGATCATCGAGATCGGCGAGTGGGTCCTGCGCGAGGCGATCGCCCAGGCCATCGCCTGGTCCGAGGAAGGCGTCCCCTCGACGCGCATCGCCGTCAACGTCTCCGTGCGTCAGATCGAGCACCGCGGCGACTTCGCCCACCAGGTCGAGCAGCTCCTCACCGAGACCGGCTTCGACCCGACGCTCCTCGACCTCGAGATCACCGAGGGCGCGCTGCTGAAGGACGAGGAGGGCGCGATCGAGCTCTTCGAGCGCCTGAACGACCTCGGCGTCGGCCTCTCGCTCGACGACTTCGGCACGGGCTACTCCTCGCTGAGCTACCTGCGCCGCCTGCCGATCGACACGCTCAAGATCGACCGCTCGTTCCTCCAGGGCGCGCACACGAACCCGGAGGAGGCGGCGCTGTTCGAGTCGATCGTCTCGATGGCGAAGACCCTGCACCTGCGCGTCGTGGCCGAGGGCGTCGAGACCGTCGAGCAGAAGGAGTTCCTCGAGCAGCTCGGCTGCGACGAGGCCCAGGGCTTCCTCTTCAGCTACCCGATGAATGCCGCCGACACGGCGGACTTCCTGCGCGAGCACGGCACGCGCCGCAAGAAGGGCCGGCGCAAGAAGAAGCGCGCTGCCGTGCGCAAGAAGTCGTCGACGCGCAAGGCCGCCTGAGCGGCGATAGAAAAGGGGACGCCGCGCCAACGGCGGAGACCCCTACTCCTCCGGTGAGCCCTTGCTGCTCTCCTCCTCGGCTCCGTCGGAGCCCTCGGCATCTCCCGGCTGTGCGTCATCGATGAGGTCGGTGTAGCCGAGCGCTCGCAGCCGAGCCTCGTTCTCGAGCATGCGTTGGTTCTGCTCGAGCTCGGTCAGCCGCGGGAGGGCTACAGCTCGGCGATCCTCGATGCGCTTCGTTAGCTCGACGACCTTTTCGGGCCGCTCTCCCGCGAGGTTGTTGCGCTCGTGCGGATCCTCGCCGAGGTCGTAGAGCTGCGTCTCGTAGGCCCAGTCCTCCACGCCACGCGCCGTCGGAAGGATCAACTTCCAGTTGTCCTCCGAGACGAAGGCCTCACCCAGCTTGGTCATCGAGTATGCGCCCGTCGGCGCGTTGCCGCCGAAGAGGTCGCGCCCGACCATCCGCTCCACGCCTTCGACCTCGACGCCGGCGAGCGCGAGGATCGTGCGCGGCAGGTGGATCGACTCCAGCGGCGCAGAGACCACGCTGCCGGCCTCGAGCCCCGGCGCGGCGATGATCAGCGGCACGCGCACGAGCTCCTGGTAGACGAAGTCGCCGTGGGTCTGCTTGAACAGGTCTCGGACGCGCACCCCGAGCTCCTGCTCGGCCTGCTCCTCACGCTTCTTGTGCCGCAGCAACACGCGCATATCGGATTCGGCCCGCTGCCAGAGCGTCTCGCCGTGGTCGGACGTGACGACGACGACGGCGTCGTCCAGGCGCCCGATTTCCTGGAGCGTCATGAGGAGCTGGCGCACCTTGAGGTCGACCGAGACGATCTCGTCGTCGTAGCGACCGATCTCATGGGCGATGTAGGCCGTCTCCGGCTCGACGCCCTCGATCGCCTTGTCCGTCGCCACGTTCGCGATGAGTTGACGCAACTCCGGCGAGAGCTCGACGGGCTCCTCGGTGCGCGTCTTCGCGGGCGGCACGTACGGATCGTGCGGATCGGTGAAGTGCACCCACGTGAACGTGTCCTTGTCCTTGTTCTCCTTCAGCCAGGCGACGATCTCGTCGAGGCGGCCGACAGGCTGCGTGGAGTGCCACTCCTTCTCGTCGACGAACACGTCGAAGCCGCGGTCGAACTTGTTCTCCGCGCAGAGCAGCTCGTTGGCGCTCCAGGCCCCCGTCCGGTAGCCCGCGTCCTTGAACAGCTCGGCGAGGACCGGAACCTCGTCCGGAACGTCCAGCCGCGGCCCGGTCAACCGCTGCCCCGTCATCATCGTGACCATGCTCGGAGCGGTCCACGAGCTCTGGGCGATGTGCTGGTCGAAGCGCACCCCGCGCGTCGCGAGGGCGTCGATGTTCGGCGAGGTCACGCGCGGGTAGCCGTAGCACGACAGGTGGTCCGCCCGCAGCGTGTCGATCACGATCAGGAGGACGTGCTGGGGCGGGCGGTTCGGGTCCCGGCCGTCGCCGGGCTCGGCGGCGCCGCCGCCGCAGGAACCGGCTCCGAAGGCCAGGGCGAGCCCGGAGAGGGCGAGGAGGGCGTGAAGGGGCGAGCGCATGCGATTGGAGGGGGTCGTGCCGGGATCCGGCAGCTCAAGCATAGCCCACCCCGAGGAGCCAGGAAGCCGCGGGGCGGGGGGACCGTTCCGGCGGCGGCGCCGGGCCTGCTAGGCTGGAGCCGCAGCCCAGCACCCCGGTTCCGAAGGAGATGTCATGAACTTCACGCCCGTCCGCGCGCTCGCCCTCGCTCTTCCGCTGCTCGTCGCCTGCCAGTCCATGGACGGCCGCGCGTACCCCGAGCGCGATGCCGAACTGCGCAGCGCTCTCTTCGACACGGTCGCCGCCCTCGAAGGTCGCTGGGAGATGGCCAGCCCGGACGGCCCGCAGTACATCGAGTTCCACGTCAGCTCGAACGGGAGCGCCGTCCGCGAGGTCATGTTCCCCGGCTCGGCCACCGAGATGACGAACATGTACACCCTCGACGGGAACTCGCTCGTCATGACGCATTACTGCGCGGGCGGCAATCAGCCGCACATGCGCGCCACCTCGGTCGAGGACGGGCGGATCGCATTCACGGCCTTCGGAGTCAGTGATCTCGCGAGTCCGGAGGCTCTCTACATGGGCGACATGACGCTCTTCGTCCGGGACGAGGACCACGTCGAGGAGCACTGGCGGGCCTTCGCGGACGGCGAGATCGATCACATGCCGGTCTTCGCCCTGACGCGCGTGCGCTAGAAGCCGACCGCGAGGTCCTGGGTAAAACACCGGTGGGCGGCTCCCCCGGACGGCGGCGCTGCGCGTACCCTTACGTGTACGGAAGCGTCAGTTCACTCCCCCCCTCCGAGCAGGCCGCCCAGTATGACCCGCATCGTCTTCGTCCAGACCTACCACCCCTACACCCAGCACACCCACGTCCACCCCCTCGGGATCATGGCCGTGGCCTCTGCCGTCCGCGAAGCGGGCTTCGATGACATCCACATCATCGACATGAAGGCGGAGCGCTGGACCGCGGAGGAGTGCGCCAAGCGCCTCGTCGAGCTGAAGCCCGACGTGGTCGGCCTCTCGGCCATGACCTACGAGGCCGGCTGCCTCCACGAGGTCGCGGGCCTCGTCAAGCGCGACCTGCCGAGCGCGACAGTCGTCGCGGGCGGGCCGCACCCGAGCGTCGCCGACACCGACGTGATGAAGGACGCGAACGTGGACTTCTGCGTGCGCGGCGAGGGTGAGTACATCTTCATCGACCTGGTCAAGGGTCTCTCGACGCTGCGCAGCGACTGGCAGGACTGCCAGGGCATCACCTGGCGCAACCTCGACGGCGAGGTCGTGCGCGAGCCCGACCGCGCGGCGCCGCCGGACCTCGATGTCCTGCCGATGCCCGCCTGGGACCTGATCGATCACAAGAAGTACCACGACATGCCGCGCGGCGGCCTGATCTATGCGCACAAGGAGTTCGCGACGATGTTCTCGTCGCGCGCCTGCCCGTGGCGCTGCACCTACTGCCACAACTCCTACGGCAAGAAGTTCCGCGCGCGCTCGGCGGAGTCGGTGCTGGCGGAGATCGACTACCTGGTGAAGAACCACGGGGTGAAGGAGCTCGTCTTCATGGACGACATCTTCAACTTGCGCCCGGAGCGCGCGACCGCGATCGCCAAGGGCCTGATCGAGCGCGACTACGGCCTCAAGCTGACGTTCCCGAACGGCTTCCGCGGTGACATCCTCACCGAGGAGCTCGTCCTGCTGCTCAAGGAAGCGGGCATGTACCGCTGCATGGTCGCCGTCGAGTCCGCCTCGCCGCGCATCCAGAAGGTCATGAAGAAGGGCCTGAAGATCGACAAGGTGAAGCACATCGTCGACTTCATCGCCAAGCAGGGCGTGCTCGTGCACGGCGCGTTCATGCTCGGCTTCCCGACCGAGACCGAGGACGAGATGCAGTCGACGATCGACTTCGCCCGCTCGAGCTCCTTCCACACCGCGGCCTTCTTCCGCGTCATCCCGTTCAAGGGCACGGAGCTGTTCGACGAGGTCGAGGAGGCCGGCTTCGAACTCCCGTCGAACTGGGAGGCCTACGAGCCGTACAAGACGGACATCAACCTGTCCGAGGTCGACGAGTCGAAGATCACCAAGCTGCGCAACAGCGCCTACCGGGCCTTCTACTTCAAGCCGAAGCGCCTCTGGGAGATCTTCCGCCTGATCCCGAACAAGAAGGCGATGCTGCCCTACCTCGCCGTGCTCTTCGCGCAGCGGGCGTACTCGCGCTAGGAGCGGCGAGCGCGGCGGGGTGCGGCAGAGCCGCGCTCCCGTCGAGGGCATCGCCAGCGCGCCGCGGGGGCGCTACCGTGTCGGGCCGTTCACGCCCGCCCCAGGTCTCCGTCCGCCGTGCGCCGCCCGATGAAGTCCCGCTCCCCCTGGCTGCTCGACCCTGCGGTCACGTACCTCAATCACGGCTCGTTCGGCGGCTGCCCGCAGCCCGTGCTCGACGAGCAGACGCGCCTGCGCGCGGAGATGGAGCGGCGACCGATCGAGTGGCTGGCACCCGAGCGCGACCTCGACTCCAAGCTCGATCGTGCTCGCGAAGCGCTGGCCGGCGTCGTCGGCGGCAGCGCGCGGGACCTCGTCTTCGTCCCGAACGCGACGACCGCCGTCAACGCCGTCCTGCGCTCGGCGCGCTTCGAGCCCGGCGACGAGATCGCCTTCACCGATCACGGCTACAACGCGTGCAACAACGTCGTGCGCTACGTCTGCGAGCAGAGCGGCGCCGTGCCGGTCGTCGCCGAGGTCCCGTTCCCGCTCGCCTCCCCCGCCGAGGTCGTGGATGCGATCGAGCGCACGCTGACGCCGCGCACGCGGCTGCTCCTGGTCGACCACGTGACGAGCGCGACGGGGCTCGTGCTCCCGATCGCGGACATCGTTCGCCTGTGCCACGGACGCGGTGTTCGCGTGCTGGTCGACGGTGCGCACGCGTGCGGGATGATCCCGCTCGACCTGGACGCGCTCGGCGCGGACTACTACACCGCCAACGCGCACAAGTGGCTGTGCGCGCCGAAGGGCTGCGCCTTCCTGCACGTGCGCCGCGAGCTGCAGGACGAGGTGCGGCCGACCGTCATCAGCCATGGCGCCAACACGCCGCACCCGGGCCGTTCACGCTTCGAGACGGAGTTCGGCTGGCCGGGCACCCACGACCCGACGCCGTACCTGAGCTTGCCGTTCGCGATCGAGTGGCTCGCCGCGCAGGACCCGCGCGGTCTCGCGGGGGTCATGCAGCGCAACCGCGAGCTGGCGCTGGCCGCGCGCGCGCTCCTGTGCGAGGCGCTCGGCGTCGAGGCGCCCGCGCCCGCGGAGATGATCGGCGCCCTCGTCACGCTCCCGCTCCCGGACGGCCCGCCGCCCGAGGATGGACTCGACGCGCAGCACCGCGAGCTGTTCGAGCGGCACGCGATCGAGGTGCCGATCGTGCACTGGCCGAAGCCGGG
>CAYGST010000137.1:8763-10100 GCA_964352415.1 uncultured Planctomycetaceae bacterium
GCCTGGGCCTCGGCGGCCTCGAGCTGGAGCTCGGCCTGCACGGCGTAGCTCTGGCGGATCGTCAGTCCGAGCCCGACGAACAGCAGCACGGTCAGGGTGAGGTGGATCTTCGCGAGCATGAGTCGTCCTCCCAGTCGTTGGCGCACGCAGGCGCGCACGGTTCTCTCGATGTCGCCGAAGGCCGCCTGCGCCTCGCGGCGCGCGTCCTCGGTGGGCATGCCGGCCTCGACGCGCTCGGCGATCGCGTGCTCGAGGTGCGCCTCGAACTCGTCGCGGACGTCGCGCTCGATCGCGTCGACCTCCAGCGCGCCGAGCCAGGCGCCCCAGGCCCGCGGGACGCCGCCGCCCGCGCTCACGTCGTCCCCCCTTCGAGGACGAGGCCGACGGCGCGGGTCATGCGCTTCCAGGTCGAGCTGGCCTTGGCGAGTCGCCGCTCGCCGCCCGAGGTGAGCGCGTAGAACTTGGCCCGGCGACCCTTGTCGCTCGTGCCCCACTCCGCCTCGATCCAGCCGTGCCGCTCCATGCGGTGCAGCGCGGGGTAGAGCGAGCCCTCCTCGACCGCGAGGGCTTCGGCGGAGCGCTCGCGGATGCGCTGACCGATGGCGTAGCCGTGCTCCGCGCCCCGGGCGAGGGTGCGCAGGATGAGGAGCTCGAGGGCCCCTTGGGGAAGGTCGACGCGATCGGGGGTGGTCATGGGCGCGTCCGGACGGGGAGCACCTCCCCTAGTCGGACAAGGGGAAGCTACAGCGCCTCCCCTAGTTCGGCAAGGGGAAAGTCGCACCAGAGACTAGTCGTCGTCCTCGGCCCCCTTGCGGAGCTCCCGATGGGTCTCCCGCACGGTCTCCCAGCCGGCCTTCAGGCTCTGGGCGAGGGTCTTGGCCTCGTCCTTGCCCTCGTCGATCGCCTTGCCCAGGCGCTGGGACGCGCTGCGGTAGGCGGGTTCGAAGCGCTCCTCCAGCTCGCCGAGCTTGTCGCGCAGCTCCATCTTGCCCAGGTTGGCCTTGAGGCGCAGCTCGTCGTAGCGGGCGCGCCAGCGGTCGAGCTCTCCGCGCAGCTCCTCGACATCGGGATCGGTCATTTCAGCCTCCATCGTGGTTGTGGACTCGGAATCGTCGCCCCTCCCGGCCGCGCCGGGCCCCGTGACTCGAAGCCCGACGGTGCGTCGAGCCGAGGGGCGCCACGGGCAGTCTAGCAGCTCCCAGGGGGTGTGCTCCGCCCCTCGAGGGGGTCCCCGCGGCCCCCGGTACCCCCTCCGGGGCGCGCGGCGAGGCCCGCGGCCCCGAACGGCGACGAGCGTGTCCGGAGCGCCGTACCTCCGGCCCAAGAACCTACGGATA
>CAYGST010000138.1:0-10063 GCA_964352415.1 uncultured Planctomycetaceae bacterium
GGCTCGTCTGCCTGGAGCTGCTGGAGCTCGGCCTCGGTGTGGTGGGGCTGGGGCGGCGTCGGGGGCGCTGCGGGCGGGAGCGCGGCGAGGGCGGGCGTCACGGGCGCGGCGAGCAGGGCGAGCAGGGCGGCGAGGCGGCGGAGTCGGAGTCGTTGTCGCATGCGGGGGTCGGTCTGGACTGGGTCGGTTCGCCGCCATCGGCGGAGGGACGCGCTGTACGAAGTCCGGGGTGGAATCGACCGTCCCGGTTCCAAGCCATGGGACGGATTCGGACCCGATTGTAGGGAGCGACCGGGCAGGTGCACTCTGCGTTTGTATCGCCCCGGAGGATCGGTTATGGACGAGTCCATGGAGACGGCAAGGCAGGCTTTACGTGGTGGGAACGGGGATCCCCGTCGGGGCGCCTTCCGGCGTCGACTGAGCGCGATGGCGGCGGCGAGCGCCCTCTTTCTGTTCGCCTGCGCGAGTCCGGAGATGCGCCAGTCCACGGATCGCGGCCTGGTCGGCGGAGGCAGCAGTGGCGCGCCCACCTGGGTCGGCCAGCCCCTCGACTGGAACAAGCTCGAGAGCGTGGAGCGCTGGCTCGGCTCCCCCGACGCGGCTCGCAACGACTACTGGCGCGTCCAGGGCGAGCTGACCCTCGCGGACGGCCGGCTCGTGTTCGCCCGCCAGGACCTGAGCTCCGGCCAGGACACGAACCAGGTCCTCGCGCGACTGCGCGGCGCCCAGGTCGGCTACCAGTCCGCCCTGGCCGACTCCGCGGCGAACTCGACCCAGACCTCGAAGGCGCGCTTGGGCCTGCTCGACGTCGAAGAGCTCCAGCGCAAGGCGAACTCCTCGCGCCCCGTCGGCGCGCTGCAGCCGCTCGCGAGCGGCAAGCGCCTTCCGCGCAGCGCCTGGCGCGCGCGGGCCGCGAACCCCTCCAACATGACCGTGACCCGCAGCGGCTACAACCGCATCACCGTCCACCACACCGCCGAGGTTCCCGGAGCGCGCTTCGACGGCTCCCTCGAGGACTCACTCGAGATCGCTCGCAAGGTGCAGCGCACCCATATGGCGAACTCGGGCTGGGGCGACATCGGCTACCACTTCCTGATCGACTCCCAGGGTCGCGTCATCGAGGCGCGCAACCTGCGCTATCAGGGCGCCCACGCCGGCGACTCCACCTCGAACAAGGGCAACATCGGGATCTGCCTGATCGGCCACTTCGGTCACGGATCGCCTTCGCCGCAGGCCATGGCCTCCCTCGAGCGCACCCTCGCGGATCTGCGTCGCGAGCACTCGATCCGGCGCAGCGAGGTCTACGGTCACATGCGCTTCAAGGCGACCGACTGCCCCGGGCCGGCCCTGATGACCTGGACCCAGACCTACCGTCGCAGCGGGCCCCCGCTGGCGAGCCTGCGGGCGAACGGCTCGTCCGGCGCCGCCTCCAGCCAACCGGTGGCGGCCTCGAGCCAGCCGGCCGTGGCGACCAGCAGTCAGCGCTCGACCGCGCGCAGCGCCTCCGCGACGCGAACGCGTAGCCTGAGCTCGTTCTCGCGCTCCGCGACCGTGCGCTAGTCCGAACCTTCGGTCCGGCGCGGCGCGGCGCGCAGCGGCTACTGGTCCCCGGCTCCCGGCTCGGGTGCCTCCGGGCGGAATACGCCCGACGCGTTCGGCGTCGGCGCGTCCTGCGCCGGGGCGGTCGCGGCCCCGGGCAATCCATCGAGCAACGCGCCGAAGCGCTGAAGGTCGCTTCGCAGACGCACGTTCCCGGAGCTGCCCGGTGAGACGAGGGTTCCGTTGCTCTCGGCCGTGGCCCGCGAACGCCGCTTCCAGCTCCAGAGGCCGTCCCCGTCGCGCGCCACGTCGAGCTCGCGGTAGTCGCGTCCGAAGGGGAGCGTGAGCCCAACGAGCTCCTCCATCTCACTCGGTCGCAGCGCGCGCCCCCCGGCGCTGCGACGCAGCGCCGCGCGCAGCTCCGCCTCCAGCTCGGCGCGCTCCTCGAAGGGGTGCAGCACGACCTGCAGCGCTTCGCCGGAGGGACTCAGGCGAAGCGTGCGGTGGGCCCGCTCGACGCGCTCGTAGCGCTCGAGCAGATCGCTCTCCTCCAGCGCCAGCGCCGCGAGCACCGCGGGCTCGTCGGTCGTTGGCCCCAGCGCGACGTCGACCAGCGGCCAGTCCTTCAGCGTCGCCGAGCTGCGTGCGGTCGGCATCGGAATCGGCTCGGGGCCGATCTCGAGCGGGAAGCTCGCTTGCGGCGCGCCCCAAATGAAGAGGGTCATGCCGATGGCGACGGTCGCCGCGAGGAGCACACCGAGGCACGACAGCGTCGCGACGAAGATCCCCGTGCCCGATCTGCGGCGCTTCGGGACCGCGACCGTCTGCGCGCCGGCGGGGTCCTGCGCGCCCGACGGCGCCTGCCCGTGGCGCTCGGCGCGGCGCTGCGACTTCGCGGCGCGGCGCTCGGCGCGGGCCACGCGCTTCGCCTCGTGGCGGTCCGACCTGGCCACGCGGGAGACGGAGAGCTTCGCCTGCGGGCCATCGGGGCCGTGCAGCTGACCCATGCGCTCCTCCACCCTGGCGAACTTCTCGTCGACGAGCGCGCGCGCGTACTGCACCGCCTCCTTCGGGGAGCTCGGCCGCCCGCGACGCCCGCCGGCGTCGGCCTCCGTCGACGAGATGTGACGCACGTCCGCCTCGAGCTCGCTCGCCGCTTGGTAGCGGCGCTCGGGCTCGCGCTCGAGGGTGCGCAGCACCACCTCGTCGAGGCGCGCGTCGACATCGCCCTTGTCCGAAGGCAGCGGAAAGTGCCCCATCGGCAGCTCTCCGGTCAGGAGCTCGTAGAGCACGACGCCGAGCGAGTAGAGGTCCGCGCGGTGATCGACCTCGAGCGGCCGGCGGATCTGCTCGGGCGCCATGTAGTGCGGCGTGCCGAGCGCCTGGTCGCTGCGCGTCAACGTGACGCTCTCGCCGTCGGTCTTCAGCAGCTTGGCCAGCCCGAAGTCCGCGATCTTCACGCGACCGCGCAGGTCGAGCAGGATGTTCTCGGGCTTGATGTCGCGGTGGATGATGCCCTCGCCGTGGGCGTACTCGAGCGCGTCGCAGATCTGCGTGACGACCTCGAGCGCCTGCTTCGGCGCGAGCGGCTCCGCCTGGATCGTCTGGCGCAGGTTGGCGCCGTCCACGAACTCCATCGTGATCCAGTAACGGCCGCCCGACTGGCCCGCGTCGAAGACGCGCACGATGTGGCTGTGATCCAGCTTGCCGAGCACGCGCGCCTCGCGCTCGAAGCGCTCCGCGAAGGCCGGATCCGCGGCGCACTCCGCGGGCAGCACCTTGAGCGCCACGAAGCGGTCGAGGTCGCGCTGGCGCGCCTTGTAGACGAAGCCCATCCCGCCGCGGCCGACGAACTCCAAGAGCTGCAGGTTCGGGAAGAGCGGCTGGAGCTCCTCGATCGCCGGGATCGGCCCCGCCCCTGGACGCGGCGGGGTCGCGGGCTCCGGCGCGCGCTCGCCGAGGCGCAGCAGACAGCCCGGGCAGGGGCTGTCCGGACCGGGCAGCGGGGTGCCGCACTCGGAGCAGTACTTGGCGGGGGTCATCGTCGAGGGCGCGGGTGTGGGCTTCATGCCCAGCGGTGCCGGGTGCGCGGGACGAGGTTACAGCGCTCGGCCGGAAATCTGCGCGCCGTCGGCAGACGCCCCGCACCAAACGCTCCAGCCTGCCCCGCTCCCGCCCGCGCGGCTCAAACGGGATTCGGGACGTCGAGGAACTCGACCTCGAGGCCGAAGCGCTGCGCCAGGTGCTCGCCGAGCGCCCGCGGGCCTCCCCGCTCCGTCGCGTGGTGCCCCGCGGCGACGAAGTGGATGCCCTCCTCCTTCGCCTGGTGGTAGTTCTGCTCGCTGCACTCCCCGGTGATGTAGGCGTCGAAGCCGTGCGCGATCGCCTGCACCAGCTCGCCCTGCGCGCCGCCAGTGATGATCCCGACGCGCTCGATGCGCGGCGGCCCGCCGGCGACGACGATCGGTTCACGCTGGAGCTTCGCGCGTACGCGCTCGGTCAAGTCCTCGATGGAGATCCCGCCCGCCTGCGCGACGGTGCCGATCGACTTGCCCTGGTACTCGCCGAACGGCGCGCAGTCCGTCAGCCCGAGCGTCGCCGCCAGCTGCACGTTGTTGCCAACGACGGGGTGCGCGTCGAGCGGCAAGTGGAAGCCGTAGAGGTTGACGTCGTTCTGCAGCAGGAGGCGCACGCGCTCGCGGTAGCCGCCGGTGTAGGTCGGGGTCGCGCCCTTCCAGAGGATCCCGTGGTGCACGACGATCGCGTCCGCGCCGCGCTCGACCGCGCCAGCGATCAGCTCGACCGACGCCGTCACGCCGCTGACGATCTTGTTCACGTCGGCGCGCCCCTCGACCTGCAGCCCGTTCGGGCAGTAGTCCTGGAAAGCGCCCGCGTCGAGGTAGTCGTTCAGGTAGCTCGTCAGTTCGTCCCGCTTCACGTCGCCTCCTCCGAGGTCACAGCCACAGCCAGGCGCCGACGGCGCCCGCGAGCAGGACACGATACCAGCCGAACACGGCGAGCCCGTGGCTCTGCAGCCAGGAGACCATCCAGCGCACCGAGAGCACGGCGAACAGCCAGGCCGAGGCGGCGCCGAGCAGCAGCACGCCGAGCGAGTACTCCTCGAGCATCACGGGCCCGTCGGAGAGCGCCTTGTAGCCCGTCGCCGCGGACAGCGTCAACACCCCGAGCAGGAACGAGAACTCGACCGCGGCGCGCAGCGAGAGCCCGACCGCGAGGCCGCCGACGATCGTCACCAGGCTGCGGCTCGTCCCGGGCCACAACGCGAGGCACTGGAACAGCCCGATCGCGAAAGCGCCCGCGATCCCGAGCGCCAGGAGATCAGCCCCTTCCGTCACCTCGCGATCCCGGCGCAGCCGCGCGGCGACGAGGATCGCCGCGCCGCCGACGAACCAGGCGATGACGATCGGGCCGAGTCCGAACAGGTGCTCCTCGATGCGCTCGTCGAACAGCAGCCCGACGACCGCCGCGGGAACGAAGGCCGCGATCAGACAGCCGGCCAGTCGCCGGCCCTCGGGGTCACGCCCCGCGAGCCCGCGCAGGACCTGGACCACGCGGCCGCGGTACAGCCCGAGAACGGCCAGGATCGCACCGATCTGGATGCAGATGGCATAAGCGTTCGCAGCGTCGCCCTCCTCGATGCCCAGCCAGCGCTGGGCCAGGATCAAGTGCCCCGTCGAGCTGACCGGTAGGTATTCGGTCAGCCCCTCGACGAGGCCCAGGACGAGGGCCTGCCACCACTCCATGACGGGGAGCGGCTCAGAGGGCCGCCTGCACCGCCTCTGCGGGGGTCACCCACTCCAGATTGAACGCCTCGGCGACCGGGCCGCAGGTCAGCTTGCCGCCGATCGTGTTCGCCGCGCTGGCGAGGTGCGGGCTGCGCTTCACGGCCTCCAGGGGGCCGAGGTCGGCGAGCTGGACCGCGTAGGGAAGCGTCGCGTTGGTCAGCGCAAAGGTCGAGGTGCGCGGCACAGCGCCGGGCATGTTCGCGACGCAGTAGTGCACGACGCCGTCGACGACGAAGGTCGGCTCGGCGTGGGTCGTGGGCTTGCAGGTCTCGATGCAGCCGCCCTGGTCGACCGCGACGTCGACGATCACGGCGCCCGGCTTCATCAGCGACAGGTCCTCGCGGCGGATCAGCTTCGGCGCCGCGGCGCCGGGGATCAGCACCGCGCCGATCACGAGGTCGGCCGTGACGAGCAGCTCGCGGATCGCGTGCGGCGTCGAGTAGAGCGTGCGCACGTTCGCCGGCAGGACCTCGTCGAGGTAGCGCAGGCGATCGAGGTTGACGTCGAGGATGGTCACGTCGGCGCCGAGGCCCGCGGCCATCTGGGCGGCGTTCGTGCCGACGATACCGCCGCCGAGCACGAGCACCTGCGCGCGCCCGACGCCTGGGACGCCGCCGAGCAGCGCACCGCAGCCGCCGTTGTGGCGCTCGAGGCAGTGGGCCCCCGCCTGGATCGACATGCGGCCGGCGACTTCGCTCATCGGCGTGAGCAGCGGCAGCGTGCCGCGCACCTCGAGCGTCTCGTAGGCGAAGCAGTGCGCGCCCGTGGCGACCATCGCCTCGGTGAGCTTGCGGTCCGCCGCGAGGTGGAAGTAGGTGAAGACGATCTGGCCGGGCCGGATGTGCGCCCACTCGGCCTCGAGCGGCTCCTTGCCCTTCATGATCATCTCCGCCGCGGCCCAGGTCGCCGCCGCGTCCGGCGCGATCGTCGCGCCGGCGGCGGCGTAGTCCTCATCCGTCAGGCCGCTGCCCTCGCCGGCGCTGGACTCGACCAGGACCTCGTGTCCGGCGTGGACGAGTCGGTCGACTCCGGCGGGCGTGAGCGCCACGCGGTTCTCGTGGACCTTGATTTCGCGTACGACACCGATCTTCACGGTCGCTTCCTCGGCTCGAATGGGACGCTCGCGCTGGGCGCGACGCTTCCAGGAACGGGCCGCGCAGGGAGCGACCCGGGAATGGGGCGCAGAAGTCTAGCCGCGCCGGGGTGCCCCCTTCGAGACCCCACTGACAGAAGCTCGAATCCCGCTCGGCTGGGACTTGCCAGGCTCCTGGGCGAGCCCTAGGATCCTCGTCCGCTTCGGGGCCCTTGGGCTCCGAAGACCGCGTCGAGACCCTCGGCGACGGACCCCCGGGCGATTGGCTCAGTTGGTAGAGCGCCTCGTTGACATCGAGGAGGTCACTGGTTCAAGTCCAGTATCGCCCACCATCGCCCCGGCGCCGGACGCGCGCGACCCGCTCGCGAAGCTCTGCTGCGCCGCTGAGACGCCCCCCGGATGGTTGGGTGAGGCGGCTCGCCGCTTCCTCCATGCGGAGGCGAATCGCAGACGAACGAGGTGTCGAGCTGCGCCCCCCGGACGTCGAAGAGGGTGGGACCGGCGGCGAAGGACGGACACGTCACTCCGTAGGCTGCCGGAGTCCGCACCCGGGCGTACGCCCCCGGTGAGGCACCAACACTGGCGCCTGGATCCCGTACCCGCGCGCTCCGAAACCCCTTTCGACGCCCCATGAAGCCTACTCTCGCGGTTCTGTTCGGCCTGACGACCCTCGGCGCGCTCGCCCTGCCCCTGTCCGCCGCCGCCCAGTCGGAGACCCCGCTCGACCAGCTCACGCCGACCGAACGCCTCGAGCGCCGCATCACGCCCGAGGTGCTCGTGTGCCGCGCCGCGACGCCGGCGGTGGTCTTCATCGAGACGAACACGCCTCGTACCTACCAGGCCTCGGGCCGTCTGTTCTCGCGGAACAACAAGTCGTCCGGCTCGGGCGTCGTGCTGACCGGGGACGGCTTCGTCGTCACGAACTACCACGTCGTGAAGGACGCGAAGGACATCCGCATCTCCTTCGAGAAGTCGATCGACGAGACGGTCTACGTCGCGGATCTTCTGTCCTCGGTGCCGAACGAGGACCTGGCTCTGCTCAAGATCCGCAACCCCGAGAACAAGGTCTTCGGGACCGTTCCGATAGGAACGAGCTCGGACCTGATGATCGGCGAGCCGGTCGTCGCGATCGGCAACCCCTACGGGCACACGCACACCGTCAGCGTCGGGATCATCTCCGGGCTCCACCGGGGGATCGAGATCAACGACCCCAACATGGGGCTGAAGTTCGAGTTCGACGATTTGATCCAGACGGACGCCTCGATCAACCCGGGGAACTCGGGAGGCCCTCTGCTGAACATCAACGGGGAGCTGATCGGCATCAACAACGCCGTCAATCAGCAGGCCGAGAACATCGGCTTCGCGATCCCGATCGACCGCGTCTGGGACGTGCTCCAGCAGCAGCTGATCTCCCCGGACCACTACAATGCGTGGCTAGGCATGCAGGTCAGCGAGGACGACCGGCTCGAGGTCACCGAGATCCTGGCTGGCAGCCCCGCGGAGCTCGGGGGCCTCGTGGCCGGCGACCGCATTCTGGCCTTCGGCGCCAGCCAGTTCTCGGGGCTCGACGACTACCGCCTCGTGCGCCTGGCCCTGCGGCCTGGCGAGCAGACCGAGGTCCGCGTCGCCCGCGGCGATCGCACCCTGACCCTACCCCTGCAGGCCTGGGAGAAGTCCGACGGGGTGATCTACGAGCGGCTGGGCATCCAGGTCGAACGCGTCGCCTTCGCGCGGGGCGGGAACGGGCTCGCGATCCGGAGCGTGCGTCCCGACGGTCCTGCCTCCCGCATCGGCCTGCTCCCCGGGGATCTGATCGCCGCCATGCGGGTGCGCGTCGGCGACCTGAACCGGGCCTTCGCCTTCAACAACCGCTTCAACCTCGCGGGATTCCTGGACCGGCTCCAGCCGGACCTCGAGCTCGACGTCGAGATCCGCCGAGAAGGACAGCTGTATCAAGGAACCGTCCGGCTGGACTGAGCCTCGGCCGCGTTGGGCGGCTATAGTTTCGGGCCCCAGGCGCACTCGGTGCCCTGGGATCGCACAACGGACCCTTCCTGGCCAGACTCGCGGCTCAGGACGGCCCCCAGCCCCTCCCCCGGCCCAGCGCGGAATGAAAGCCCTCGTCCAGTTCAGCGAGCGCTTCGGGAACATGCTTTCCCGGACGCTGCTCACCGTCCTCTACTTCGTGGCCCTGGGCCCGTTCGCGATCGTCTATCGGATGGTCGCGGATCCGCTCCACCTCAAGCGCCGGCCCAGCGGGAACTGGACCGCCTGGGAGGCCGACAACGAGTCCCTCGCGGCCGCACGGAGGCAGGACTGATGAACATCCTCGGACTGTCGTTCTACTACCACGACTCCTCGGCCGCCCTCGTTCAGGACGGCAAGCTGGTCGCCGCCGCGGAGGAGGAGCGCTTCAGCCGCGTGAAGCACGACTCGGGCTTCCCCGAGCTGGCCATCGACTTCGTCCTCAAGATGGGCGGGGTCACGATGCACGACGTCGACTACGTCGTCTTCTACGAGAAGCCGTTCGTCAAGTTCGAGCGCATGCTGCTCTCGGCGATGGCGACCTTCCCGAAGTCGGCCGCCGTCTTCCGCGAGTCGATGCAGCGCTGGGTCTCGGACAAGCTCTGGATCAAGTCGATGATGAGCAAGCAGCTCGGGATCCCGAGCTCGAAGCTCCTCTTCGCCGACCACCACATGTCGCACGCGGCGTCGAGCTTCTACACGTCGCCGTTCGAGAACAGCGCCATCCTGACGGTGGACGGGGCCGGCGAGTGGAGCACCTCGACGATGGGCGTCGGACGCGGCAACAAGATCGAGATCATCAAGGAGCTGCGCTTCCCTCACTCGCTCGGCCTCTTGTACTCCGCCTTCACGGCGTACTGCGGCTTCGAGATCAACGAGGGCGAGTACAAGCTCATGGGCATGCACCCCTACGGCAAGCCCCAGTACGTCGACAAGATCTACGAGCTGATCAACGTCGCCGATGACGGCTCGCTGTGGCACGACATGAAGTACTTCTCGTACCACTACTCGCGCGACACGACGCTGTCGGACGAGTTCGGCAAGCACTTCGGCAAGCCCGCGCGGGACCCCAAGCTGCAGGACACGTCGCTCGACCCGTACTACTGCGACATGGCCGCGTCGATCCAGAAGGTCACCGAGGAGATCATCCTCAAGATGGTGACGCACCTGCACAAGGAGACCGGCCTCGACAACCTGTGCCTCGCCGGCGGCGTCGCGCTGAACTCGGTCTCGAACTACAAGGTGCTGCGCGACGGCCCGTTCGAGAACGTCTACATCCACCCTGCTCCGGGTGACGACGGCGGCTGTGTCGGCGCGGCCTACTGGGCCTACAACCACGTCCTCGACCAGCCCCGCGGCCCGGCCCTCGACCACGCCTACCTCGGCAGCGAGTACACGGACGCGGAGATCGAGGAGTTCCTGACCAAGAACGACATCGCCTTCGAGAAGATCGAGGACGACGAGGAGTTCTTCAGCTTCGTCGCGCAGTCGCTCGCCGATGGCATGGTCGCCGGTTGGTACCGCGGCCGCTTCGAGTGGGGCCCGCGAGCCCTCGGCTCACGGTCCATCATCGCCGACCCGCGCAAGCAGGAGATGAAGG
>CAYGST010000139.1:0-1156 GCA_964352415.1 uncultured Planctomycetaceae bacterium
GCCCGCGAACATGCGATGAGGGCCCGCGAACATGCGATGAGGTATGCGCTCACGCTCCTGCTCTGCGCGCTGGTCGCGTCCTGCTCCGGCAGGGACGTGCGCGAACAGATCGGGGACCTCGACTCGCCGCAGCTCGAGGTCGCGACCTTCGGCGCCGGCTGCTTCTGGTGCGCGGAGGCGGCGTTCGAGCAGCTGGACGGCGTCGTGGACGTCAGCTCGGGCTTCATGGGCGGCGCTGAGCTCGAGGCTCCGACCGGCGACGAGCTGGTCGCGGCGGGCCACGCGGAGGTCGTGCAGGTGGTCTTCGATCCCGAGGTCACGAGTTACGACACGCTGCTCGACTGGTTCTGGCGCGTGCACGACCCTGCGAGCTTCAACAAGCAGGGCGGCGACGAGGGGCCGGAGTACCGCTCGGAGATCTTTGTCCGTGGTGCGCAGCAGCGCGCGGAGGCGACCGCGTCGCGAGCGGCGCTGCAGGCGGCGTTCGAGCGCCCGATCGTCACGACGATCACGGACGCGACGCGCTACTACCCGGCGCGCGACGAGCACCAGGACTACTACGCCAAGAACAAGGACGGGCAGTACTGCCAGACGGTCATCGCGCCGCATCTGCGCGGCGCCGGTCTCGAAGATTGAGCGGGCGAAGGTCGCCCGCACTCACGCCACCGCAAGGAGAATCAGAACCCCATGGGCAAGCGCATCGACTGGTACTACCACCGCAAGGGCTGAACGAGCTGCAAGCGTTCCGACACCTTCCTCGAGGGTCGCGACGTCACCGTCCGTGAGACGGTCAATGCAACGAAGGAGCGCTTCGGCGAGGACGCGCTCGAGGGGCTCTTCGAGGGCGCCTCGAAGCTCGTCGTCATGAAGGGCAAGAAGGTCCTGACCTTCGACCCGAAGAAGGACGAGCTCGCGGACATCGCCAAGGTTGCGCTCGGCCCGACGGGCAATCTGCGAGCCCCCGCGATACGGATGGGTAAGACCTGGCTGATCGGCTTCAACGAGGACGCCTACGCCGAGAAGTTCGACTAGCCGAGGCGTAGACTGCCCCTCCGACTCCCCACGGATCCAAGGAGGTGGCCATGTCCACGACCCGACGCCAGTTCATCCAGTCATCGGTTTCCAAGGGGGCTCTTCTCGGAGGAGCCCTCGCTTC
>CAYGST010000139.1:1256-10055 GCA_964352415.1 uncultured Planctomycetaceae bacterium
CTCTCCGAGGAGGAGCGCGCGAAGCAGGCGGACCCGAACAGCCCGAAGGGGCTCTCGAGCCTCGAGGGCAAGAGCTGGGACGCGGTCATCGACACGTCCGGCTACTGGCCGCGGATCGTGAAGGCCTCGGCGGAGGCGCTCGCGTCGAGCGTGCAGCAGTACGTGTTCATCTCGACGATCTCGGTCTACGTCGACAACTCGAGGCCCGGGATGGACGAGACGGCTGCTGTGCACGCGCTCTCGGATCCGACGAGCGAGGACTTCGGCGCCAGCTTCGAGAACTACGGCGGCGGCAAGGCGATGAGCGAGGCCGCGGCGGAAGCGGCGATGCCCGGCCGCGTCACGAACATCCGACCGGGCTACATCGTCGGACCGCGCGACAACTCGCGGCGCTACTCCTACTGGCCGTGGCGCGTGGCGCAGGGCGGCGAGATGCTCGCGCCCGGTGAGGCCGACGATCCGATGCAGATCATCGACGTGCGCGACCTCGCGGAGTGGACCGTGCGCTGCATCGAGCAGGGCACCAAGGGGGTCTTCAACGCGACGGGACCGAACCCGCCGATGACCTTCGGCGACATGCTCGCGGGCTGCAAGAAGGGCGTGGGCGGTGATGGGGAGGTCGTCTACGCGGACGGGGACTTCCTGGCCGCGCGCGGCGTCCGGTATCCGATCTGGAGCTCGGATGAAGGCGCGACGGCGGGCTTCCACCGCGTCAGCATCGACAGGGCCGTGGCCGCGGGGCTGACCTTCCGCTCGCAGGCCGACACCGCGAAGGCAACGCTCGACTGGGTGCAGTCGCTCGACGAGGAGCTGCAGGCCGGGTTCATCCCGGTCCAGCTCTACGAACGGGAAGCCGAGCTGCTCGAGGCCTGGAAGGCGTCGCAGAGCGCCGAGAGCGACGACTCCAAGGAGTAGCCCCGCGCGGCTGGAGCGCACGCACGCGCCGGCGGCCCGTTCGGGCTGCCGGTGCGTTCGCATGGGAGACGCGGTGACCGGACGCAAGCGGGGTCGTAGGGTGGGGCGCCCGAACCCGACCATCGACATGACTTCACTGCGTCACGGCCTGCTGCTCTTCCTCTGCGCTCTCGCCGGCTCCTGTGTCTCCGACGACGCCGCGCGCCGCGCTGCCTCGAATCCAGCGCTGAACGAGGTGTCGCTCGATACCGAGGCGGGCGACTGGAACGCGCAGCTCCTGTTCGACAACGGCGACACCGGCATCTGGACGGTCAAGTCCTTCCAGGTCTTCGATCAGCTCGCTCAGCGCGAGGTCGTCGGCCTCGACGACGACGGGACCTGTTGGGTGCTCGTCGGCTACAGCGGCAAGTGGACGCCGCTCGAGCGCGTGCACGACGGCAAGTGGCTCGGCGGGCTCGCGCACGGTGACGTGGATCCGCGCGTGGAGGGCGCCGAGCTGTACACGGGTGGACAGGGCGGCAACCTCTATCAGCTCGTCGCGTATCGCCACGGCGCGCTCGACGCGCGGCTCATCGCGCACTTCCCCGGTGAGGAGCTGCACACGATCGTGCAAGGCGAGCTGGATCCGCGCAGCGCCGGGCCCGAGCTGCTCGTGTTCACGCGGCCGGGCGCTCTCTACCGCGTGACGCCGACCGGCAACGACGGGCGCTTCGAGGTCGAGCGGCTCGAGGTCCTCGACGGCCGCGTGCGCGACGCCGTCCTGGTGGCGGGTGCGGATGGAGCGAGCGCCGAGGTCGCGACCGTGAGCCGCGCGGGCGCGCTCGAGCTCTTGCGGCTGGGGGAGGATGGGCCGCAGTGGACGACCCTGCACGCGGCGCAGGTCGGCATGGGTCGCATCGCGCTCGGATCGAGCGAACCGCCGGTGCTCTACACGACGCTGGACGACGGCCGCATTGCGCGTCACGCGCGCGCGGCGGACGGCTCCTGGTCGAGCGAGGTGATCCACATCGACGTGCAGGGGCCGCGGGGGCTCGCCGCGGGGCGCTTCCACGAGGACCCGGAGGTCGAGACCGTCGCGCTGTTTGGCTACGGCCGCGAGGTGCGCCTCCTGTCGCGCGCGCCCGGTGAGGCGTGGGAGGTCGAGACGTTGTTCGTGGACCGCGACAAGGGTCACTGGCTCTCCGCCTGCGAGATCGACGGACGTAACGGAACGCGCGAGCTCGTCGGCTCGGGGTACGGCGGCCGGATCTTCCTGCTCTCGCGTCCGCCGGGGTACGGGCTGTAGTCCTCCGGCGCCCTTCACGGGCCGCACCCGACGCGGGCACATTCCCGGCCGAAACGGCGGGACACGTGCCATGATGGGCGCCCATGTCGAGTTCGATGAGGAGCAAACTGGCCCTGGCGGGCGTGTCCACGCTGGTCTCCCTCGGCCTGGCGATAGGGATCTACTCGGCCCGCGATCGCTCGCGCGACGGAGAGCAGGACATCGAGGAGGAGGCCGCGAAGGCCGGCGTCGTCACCGACCTCCTGCGCGAGCGCCGGGGCAACGTGGGGAGTGGGCCCGCGAGCGACGCCGCCCCAGGGAGGCTGCTGCGTTACGTCATTCCCCGCGAGGACGCCGAGGTGCTCTTCCCTCCGATTCAGCGGGAGCGCTACGTCTACGACGAGGTCTGCAACTTTCGCTTCCGGGCGAACAAGCGCGTCGACGTCGTCTTCGAGGAGCATCCGCAGGGCGGCTACTCCGTCGGGACGAACTCGGCGGGCTTCCTGAAGGACGCCGAGCTGCTCGAGGACCCGGACCTGCGCGTGCTCGTGACCGGCGACTCGCACACGGCCGGCGTCTGCGACAACTCCGAGAACCTGACGGCCGTGCTCGAGGCTGGCCTGCGCGGACAGCACGAGGGGCGCGCGATCGAGGTCCTCAACGGCGGCTGCGGCTTCTACACCTTCTACCAGTACCTGGGCGTCCTAGAGCGCTGCCTCGCGCTGGAGCCCGACGTGTTCGTCGTCGTCGTCTTCGGCGGCAACGACTTCCTCGAGGTGTGTCGTCTCCGGCACTACTTCGCGCGCACCGAGCGGCAGAAGCCCGACCTCGACTACTGGAGCCGCTTGAAGGCGTTCCACAAGTCCGTCGACGGCGCCGGGCCCTGGATGTCCCAAGGGCTCAGCCAGCTGTTCTACTTCGCGGAGATGCCCGAGGAGGAGCGGCTCGCGCTCGAGTCGACCGAGCTGGCCATCCGCGAGATCGTCGAGCTCTGCCGGGCGAACGACATCGCGCCGGTCTTCGCCTACGTTCCGCCAATGTGGGACGTGCAGCTGGAGCGCTACGACCCCGAGTTCCCGCGCCTGCGCGAGGAGATCGCGCTGGGGGAGCGCGGGCTCGCTGGCGCGGAGCCGTGCGCGCAGGTGCTGTCGCGTGTCCTGAAGGAGCTCGACGTGCCGTGCGCGGATCTGCGCCCGGAGTTCCGCGCCGCCGCCGAGAAGCTCTACTGGGACACGGACCAGCACATCAACGTCCGCGCGCACGCGCTGGTCGCGGAGGCGCTCCTGCCGCTGGTCGAGCCGGCAGCGAACGCCGCGCTGCAGGCTCGCTGAGCTGCCGCGGTGCGTCCGCCGGCGCTCAGCGCGCCAGTCGGATCCCGCCGAACTGCCAGCGCATGTGCGGGTAGAAGAAGTTGCGGTAGGTGCGCCGCACGTGGCCCTCGCGCGTCACGCAGGACCCACCGCGCAGCACGCGCTGGTTGCACATGAACTTGCCGTTGTACTCGCCGATCGCGCCCTCGGGGGCGCGGAAGCCGGGGTACGGCGCGTAGTCGCTCGCGGTCCACTCCCAGACGTCACCGAAGAGCCGCTGCATGCCGCTCCCGGACGGCCCGTGGGGGCGCGGGTGGTGACCGCCGGGCCGCGCGAAGCGGCCTTCGAGCGAGACGCCCTCGGCCGCGGCCTCCCACTCGGCTTCCGTGGGCAGTCGCGCGTCCGACCACCGCGCGAACGCGTCGGCCTCGTAGTAGCTGACGTGACAGACCGGTTCGGCGGGATCGATCGGGCGCCTGCCGCCGAGGGTGAACTGCCACCAGCGTCCGTCCTCGCGCGTCCAGTAGAGCGGCGCGCTCCAGCCGCGCTCACCAATGGCGGACCAGCCGTCCGCCAGCCAGAGCTCGGGGCGGCTGTAGCCGCCGTCCTCGATGAAGGCCTGGAACTCGCCGTTCGTCGCCGTGCGGTCGGCGAGCTCGAACTCGTGCACGAAGACGCGGTGCCGCGGACCCTCGTTGTCGTACCGGAAGCCGGGACCTTCTCCGCCGATCCAGCGCAGTCCCTCGGCGAAGGGCTCGAAGCGCGCTGGCCCGGGAGTGGCGCTCCCGGCGGCCGAGTCGAGCTCGCGATAGACGGGGTGCAGCGGGTTCCGCGAGAGGACGTGCTTGATGTCCATCAGGATGAGCTCCTGATGTTGTTGTTCGTGCTGCAGCCCGAGCTCGATCCGCTCGGCGAGCAGCGCGCCGCGGCTGCCGTCCAGCTCGCGCTCGACCAGCGCGGCGACGCGCGCATCGATCACGCGCCGGTAGGCGAGGACGTCCTCGTGCCCCGGACGGCTGATCTGTCCGCGGCGCTCGCGCGGGAACGGCGTGCCGACGCCGTTGTAGTAGGAGTTGAACAGCGTCTCGAAGGCCTCGTCGTACGGGACGTAGCCCGGGAGCCACTCCTTCAGCACGAAGGTCTCGAAGAACCACGTCGTGTGCGCGAGATGCCAGCGCGTTGGGCTGACGTCCGGCATCGACTGGATCACGCCGTCCTCGGGAGAGATCGGCTCGGCCAGCTCCACGGAGTCCTGCCGGATCGACGAATAGCGCTGGCTCAGTGCCCCGGCGGACGTCTGGAGGACGTCGAGTTCGCTCGAGCTCATCCGATCGAAGGTAGCGGCTCACCGCCCGCGGGGTGAGGTGATCAACGGAAAGTCTGCGCGGCGCCGGCGGCCGCGCTCGGGCCGTCGCTCAACTTCGGACCGCTGCATCCGTCGAAGTTCGCTTCACGAAGGCAGAATTGTGGGATCGCACGACACCGGGCCCGCGCGCCCCTCACTCCACTCGAGCCATGGATCTCGCCGACGTCCGCAGTGAACGCCTCGCCTGGAAGGCCTGGCACGACGAGGAGCACCCGCTGCGGCTGGGGATCTCGACCTGCCTCCTGGGAGAGGCGGTGCGCTACGACGGGGGTCACTGCCACGACCGCTACCTGACCGGCGTCCTCGGGCGCTGGGTCGAGTGGGTCTCCGTCTGCCCCGAGGCGGAGCTCGGCATGGGCATCCCGCGTCCGACGCTGCGACTCCAAAAGAACGGCGAGGGTGTGCGCATCGTCACGCCGTCCACGGGCGAGGACTGGACGGAACGCATGAACGACTTCGCCGAGACGCGCATCGAGGAGTCCGGGTTGGGCTCGCTCGATGGCTACGTGCTCAAGAAGAGCTCGCCGTCCTGCGGCCTCGCGCGCCTCAAGGTCTACATCAAGGACATGCCGGGCGAGCGCGACGGCGTCGGGGTGTTCGCGGCGAAGCTCATGGAGCTCTGTCCGCAGCTACCGCTCGAGGAGGACGGCCGGCTCAACGACCCGGTGCTGCGCCAGAACTTCGTGGAGCGCATCTTCGGGCGGAACCGCTGGCGCGCGCTCGTGCGCGACGGCTACGACCGCGGCCAGCTGGTCGAGTTCCACACCGCGCACAAGCTCCTCCTGCGCGCGCACTCCGAGGTGATGTACAGGGAGCTCGGGCAGGTCGTCGCCTCCGCCGGGACCGTCTCGAACGAGGCGCTGTTCGTGCGCTACGGCGATCTCTTCCACGCCTGCCTCGCGCGCATTCCGAAGGTCAAGGCCCACGTGAACGTGCTCGAGCACGCGATGGGCTACCTCAAGAAGCTCCTCGACTCGCGGGAGAAGCGGCTGATCCTCGACTCGATCGCCCAGTACCGCCGAGGCGTTCTGCCGCTCGTCGTGCCGCAAACGCTGATCCAGTTCAACGCGGAGAAGCACGAGGTCGCCTACCTCCAGGGCCAGCTCTACTTCGAGCCGAACCCGAAGGAGCTGATGCTCCGCAGTCCCTGCTGACTCCGTCGGCGCCTACCCCCTAGAGTCCGTGTCCGAATCGCCGCTCCGCGCCGTCCCCGAGACCCGCGTCCGCACCCTCAACGACGCGCCGGTCTCGGCCAAAGGCGAGTACGTCCTCTACTGGATGACGTCGGCGCGGCGCTCGCGCTTCAACTACGCGCTCGACCTCGCCGTCGCCTACGCGAAGGCGCTCAACAAGCCGCTCGTCGTACTGGAGGCGCTGCGCAGCGGGTACGAGTGGGCGAGCGATCGCTTCCACGCCTTCGTGCTCCAGGGCATGCGGGCGAACGCCGAGGCCTTCGCGGACATCGACGGGGTGCTGTACTACCCGTACGTCGAGCCCGTGGCCGATGCGGGTATGGGGCTCCTCGAGCGCCTCGCCGACGACGCCTGCGTGGTGATCGCGGACGACTGGCCCTGCTTCTTCCACCCGCGCATGCTGGCCAGCGCTGCGCAGCAGGTGTCCGTCGCCCTGCACGCCGTCGACTCCAACGGCCTGCACCCCGTGCGCGAGGGCGGCAAGGCCTTCGCGCGCGCCCACGACTTCCGCCGCCACCTGCAGCGGACCCTGCCGGAGCACCTGCAGTCGCCTCCGAAGCGCAACGCGCTGGCGCGGGTCAAGCTCCCGCACCTGGCCGGTCTCTCTCCCGACGTCACGCGCCGCTGGCCGCGCGCGGGCGACGTCCTGCTCGAGGCCCTGCCGACCGTGCTCGCGCGACTCCCGATCGATCACGCCGTCGCCCCGACCGCGCTGCACGGCGGCGCCGCTTCCGGCCGGCGACGATTGAAGGGCTTCCTGGACGAGCGCCTCGCGCACTACGGCGACAACCGCAACGACGTCGACGTGTCCGCGACGAGTGGGCTGTCGCCCTACCTGCACTTCGGTCACGTCGGCGCTCACGAGGTGCTCGCCGCCCTGGCGGAGCGCGAGGGGTGGTCGGCAGACACGCTCCAGCCCGCCTCGCACGGCAAGCGCGCCGGCTGGTGGGGGATGAGCGAGGCGGCCGAGGGCTTCGCCGACCAGTTCGTCACGTGGCGTGAGGTCGGATTGAACGCCTGCGTGTACCTGCCGGACTACACGAGCTACGACTCGCTCCCCGCGTGGGCGCGCACGACGCTCGCGGAGCACGCGGACGACCCGCGTCCGGACCTCTACACCCAGGAGCAGCTCGAGAACGCGGAGACGCACGACGAGCTGTGGAACGCCGCCCAGAACCAGCTGCGTCGCGAGGGCCTGATCCACAACTATCTGCGCATGCTGTGGGGCAAGAAGATCCTCCAGTGGAGCGCGACGCCCCGCGAGGCCAGCGAGACGATGGTGCGGCTGAACGATCGCTACGCGCTCGACGGACGCGACCCGAACTCCTACAGCGGGATCTTCTGGGTGCTCGGTCGCTACGACCGTGCCTGGGGCCCCGAGCGCCCGATCTTCGGCAAGATCCGCTACATGGCCAGCGAGAACACGCGGCGCAAGATGCGGGTCGACGCCTACGTCGAGCGCTGGGGCGGCGAGGGCCGTCAGCTCGGCTTGTTCAACACCGACCGCAAGCAACCCTCGAGCTCGGGCTGACGGAAGGTGTAGCCGGTCGCCTCGAGGACCTTCGGCTTCACGTCGGAGCTGGCGAGCAGCAGTTCGTCGGCCATCTGGCCGAACGCGAGGCGCGCAACGAAGGCCGGCATCGGGAAGATCGTCGGACGTCCCAGGACGCGACCGAGCGTCTTCGTGTACTCGAGGTTCGTGACGGCGTTCGGCGACGTCGCGTTGACGGGGCCCGCCAGCCCTTCGGTCTCGACCCCGTGGCGCAGGATGCCGACGACGTCCTGCAGCGCGACCCAGCTCATGATCTGGTCGCCGCTGCCGAGCTTGCCGCCCGCGCCCATCTGGAAGGGGAGCAGCATCTTCTTCAGAGCGCCGCCCTCGGCGGCGAGCACGACGCCGATGCGCACGTTGACGACGCGCAGCCCCGCGTCGATCGCGGGCTGCGTCGCAGCCTCCCACTCGCGGCAGACCTCGGCGACGAAGTTCGAGCCGCTCGTCGAGCTCTCCGTCAGCGTCTCGTTGCCGCGGTCGCCGTAGTAGCCGATGGCCGAAGCGCTGACGAGCACCCTCGGCTTGGACTGCATCTTCGCGAGGCTCTCGCACAGCGCGCGCGTGCCTTGTTGACGGCTCTCGAGGATGCGCTGCTTCTTCGCGGCGGACCAGCGGCCTTCGGCGATGGACTCGCCGGCGAGGTGAATCACTGCGTCGACTGCGAGCGAGCTGACGTCGTGAATTCCGCGCTCGGCATCCCACTGCACTTCATCGCTCGACTGCGGAGCGCGTCGCACGAGTCGAAGGACCTCGTGACCTGCTTGCTTCAGCTCTGCGGCGAGGGCGGTTCCGACGAGTCCGGAGGCTCCGCTGATGAGGACGTTCATTGGATTGCGTGCGTAGTTCGAGGGTTTGGGGCGTCGCGTTCATTCTAACAGCTAGTGGCGGAGCGACGTCCACCATGGGCTTCCAGGACCTCCGGGCCCGGAGAGACTCAGGGGCCGCTCGCCTTCGACATGGTCCCGGCGTTGGATGCTTCGTTCCCCACGAAAGTGAGATTCGATTCAGGGCGATCCATTCAGCGAATGGGGGCTGAATCCGAACTGCATCCGCGCCGCGGAGTGCGGCGAAGCCATGGCCACAACCGCTCTTCCAAGCACAACTCTCAGAAGGAATCCACGCAGGCTGTGCCCCACCCTCCTCGGCGCCGCCATGGCGACGAGGAGGGTGGAGAACAGCATGCGTGGATTCCTTCTGAG
>CAYGST010000140.1:0-10027 GCA_964352415.1 uncultured Planctomycetaceae bacterium
TCCGGCCACCGTCGTGGTACATGTCCTCGATCGTGTGGCCGTTGTTGATCACCTCGAGGGTGGTGTCGTGGTAGTCCACGGAGATCGGTTGTGCGTTTCCCCTCGCGGCGGCGGCGCTCGCCCGCGAGATGTCGATCGGCGACTGGTGCTGCCCGGACTTGGCGAGCACGTAGGCCGGGTCGAGGTCGCCCCAGTTCGCGGGGCCCGTGTCACCGGAGTAGCTCCACTCCGCGTTCGCGGGCTTCGCGCTCTCCTTCGAGGAGCTCTGGCAGGCGATCGTGGTCAAGCTCAGCAGGAGGGCGGCGGGGAGGACGAGTCGTGCGTTCATGGGGATCGTTCCTGATTCGGTTGAGTTTCTTTGGAGCTGGAGTCGCTCGCTCCGTTGCGATTCGGAGCTGAGAGCCCGAGAAGATAACAAGTACGAGCCTTCAGAGCACAAGGGGTCGACGACGACCCGCCCCTCCAGGGACCCCCGCCCAAGGCCCGGTTTCCTTCGCGACGCTCGACTACGCGAGCAACGCCTTCACGACGCGCGCCTTCTCGACCCCCGTCAAGCGCATGTCGAGGCCCTGGCTGCGGAACGTGAAGCGCGCGTGGTCGATGCCGAAGAGGTGCAGGATCGTCGCGTGCAGGTCGCGCACGTGCACCGGGTCCTCCACGACGTTGAAGCCGAAGTCGTCGGTCACGCCGTACACCGTGCCCGCCTTGATCCCCGCACCGGCCAGGAACAGGCTGAAGCAGCGCGGGTGATGATCGCGCCCGGCCTCGAGGCTCTGCCAGTCGCCCTGGCCCGCGGGGCTGCGGCCGAATTCACCGCCCCACACGACGAGCGTGTCGTTCAGCAACCCGCGCTGCTTCAGGTCGGTGATCAGCGCAGCGCTCGGCTGATCGGTGTCGCGACAGCGCTGCGTGCACCAGCTGGTCAGGCGCGAGTGGTGGTCCCAGTCCGGATGGAAGAGCTGCACGAAGCGCACGCCGCGCTCGGCCATGCGACGCGCGAGAATGCAGTTCGACGCGTACGTACCCGGTCGGCGCGACTCCGGGCCGTAGAGCTCGAAGGTCGCGTCCGGCTCTCCGCGCAGATCGGTAAGCTCCGGGACGCTCGTCTGCATGCGGTAGGCCAGCTCGTACTGCTCGATCCGCGTCAGCGTCTCCGGATCGCCCGTCTCCGCTTGGTGTATACGGTTCAGCTCCGCGAGTCCGTCGAGCTGCCGGCGCCGCACTTCGCGCGAGACGCCCTTGGGATCTTGCAAGTACAGCACCGGCTCCTGCGCCGCGCGCAGCTTCACGCCCTGGTGAACCGACGGCAGGAACCCGTTGCCCCAGTAGTGGTCGTAGAGCGGCTGATCGCTGCCGCGCTTCATCTTCGAGAGCAGCGCCACGTAGTCCGGAAGATCGCGGTTCTCCGAGCCGAGGCCGTAGCTGACCCAGCTGCCGAGGCTGGGACGACCGGGCAACTGATGCCCCGTCAGGAAGCGCGTCATCGCCGGCGCGTGGTTGATCTGGTCGGTCGTCATCGAACGGACGAGACACAGGTCGTCCGCGATCGCGCCGAGGTGCGGAAGCCAGTCGGAGAGCTCCATGCCGCACTCGCCGCGAGGCTGGAACCCGGCCTTCGGCGGCAGGACGAGCTGCGGCTGGCCCGCGGTCATGCCGGTCACGCGCTGCCCACCACGCACGGACTCGGGCAGCTCCGTACCCGCGAGCGCCGCGAGCCCGGGCTTCGGGTCGAACAGCTCGAGCTGCGACGGGCCGCCGGACTGGGTCAGGAAGATCACGCGCTTGGCGCGCGGCGCGAAGTGCGCGAGCCCGGCTCGCTCCCCCGCCGAAGCGGCGGTTGCTTGCCCCGCGGCCTCGCGCGCGCGCAGGGCACCGAGCGCGAGCGAGCCCAGCAGGAGTCCGCCCGCTTCGCCGAGCAGCGCCCGGCGGGAGAGGCCGTCGCGGAGCTCACTCATGGGTCACGGCCTCGTCGAGGTTCAGGATCAGGTTCGCGACGAGAACCGTCGCCGCGAGGTCGACTGCCTTACGACCCGCGAGTGCGCGCGACGAGTCGGGAACATCCAGGTTGGACGGTGCGGTCAGCTCCGTTGCCCGCGCCATGTCCGCGGTGAACTCAGCGACGGCATCTCGCCGCACGCGCAGGAGAGCAGCGAGCTCATCCCGCGCGAGCTCGCGCTGCAGGACGGCCCGCGCCATGGACCGAGCTTGAGCGCTCACGTCCCACGGGTCCGCCGCGAGCGCGCGCTCCGCCAGCGCGCGCGCCGCCGCGACGAAGGTCTGATCGTTGAGCAGCGTCAACGCCTGCAGCGGCGTGTTCGTCATGCGCAGATCGACGCTGCACGTGCGTCGATCTGCGCTGTCGAAGAAGAAGGTCGGCGGGGCGTTGCGGCGCCAGAACGCGTAGAGGCTGCGGCGAAAGCGCGCGCGGCCGTGAGTCGGCTGGTAGCGGAAGCGGCCGTTGAAGACGTCCTCCCAGACGCCCTCGGGCTGCGGCGGGAACATCGGCGGCCCGCCGACCGAGCGCTCGAGGAGCCCGCTCGCCGCCAGCGCCACGTCCCGGATCATCCAGCTCGGCAGGCGAAAGCGCGCGCCGCGCGCGAGCCACTCGTTCCCCGGGTCTCGCGCGAGCAGCTCCGCGGAGCACGCGCTGTCCTGGCGATAGGTCCGGCTGCTGACGATCGTGCGCACGAGATGCTTGACGCTCCAGCCGTGCTCCACGAAGTCGACGGCCAGCCAGTCGAGCAGGTCACGGTGCAGCGGCCGCGCGCCCTGCAGCCCGAAGTCGCTCGGTGTCTGCACGAGCCCCCGGCCGAAGAGCTGCTGCCAGACCTGGTTCACGATCACGCGGGCCGTCAGCGGGTTCTCTGACGACGTGATCCAGTCCGCGAGGTCGAGGCGCGTCGGCGCCTCACCTCCGTTCCAGTCGTAGATCGCCGGCAGGTACCCCCGCGGAACGGCGTCGCCGTGCTTGTCCCACTCGCCGCGCAGCAGCACCGACGTGACGCGCGGCTCCGCGCGCTCCTTCAGAACCGTCACCTGCAAGGCTTGGCTCGCGCGCTCGGCGTTCACAAGCTGCGCCTGGAAACGCTGCGCGGAGGCTTCCACGCGCACCCACTCCGCCACGTCGAGGAGGTACTGAGCGAACAGTCGCGCACGCAGATCGTCCGACAGGGGCTCCGGAGCGTCGCTTTCCGATCGCGCGCTCTCGAGGTGTGCGAGCTCCTCCATGGGCATCGTACGCAGCTCGCGCACCGCAGCGCCCGGCTGATCGGTGACGCTCAGTCGGAAGCGCCGCAGGTGCGCCTTCGGCACCGTGGAGCGCTGCAGCACCTCGGCGACGAGGCGCTCACCGGGCTCGAGCCTCAGGGCCTCGCCCAGCTGGAGCACGATCCGCGCTCCGGCGCTCGCGTCCTCGCCGCGCGTCGTCCAGCCCGTCCGCGGGTCGTCGTCGAGCACGCCGGCCGGCGCGCCGTACTGCGCGTCCACGCCCTTGCCGACCGGTTCGGCGACGGCGTGGACGAGCTCGACATCGCGGACGTGCGTGGACTCCGTCGCGTGCACGCGCAGCTTGACGCCCGTGACGATGAACTCCCCGTCGTCGGTGAACGACAAGGCGCCGTCATCGGCAGGGAGCACCTCCAATTGCAGTCCGGTGATGCGCTCCAATGCGATCGAGCCAGCTGTGACGAAGTAGTCTTCCTGCGCGACGCCGGCCGTCGTGCAGCGCACGCTGCCGTCGGGCGAGGCCTCGAGGGTGCTCCCCTCGTCGGTGGAGAGCTCGACGGGCACGAACGGCGCCCAGGGCTCGAACCCGCCCTGCACTTCACTCACGCGCAACCCGAGCCACGCCTCGAACGCGGCGCTCTGCCGCGCCTCGACAGTGTTGCGGTGGTTCACGGCCGCAGCGAGCTCGTCGCGCGCCAGCTCCAGCGCTCCGGTGGCACGCGACGACGTGTATTCGAGGAAAGGACCCGCGCCCCCGCCGGCACGCCCGCTCTCGTCGATCGAGTCGAAGAAGGCGGACAGGCTGTAGTAGTCGCGCTGGCTGACGGGATCGAATTTGTGGTCGTGGCACTGCGCGCATTCGAGCGTCAGCCCGAGCCACACCATGCCGACCGTGTTCGTGCGATCGCGGACGTAGTCCACGCGCGACTCCTCGGGGTCCCGTCCGCCCTCGCCGTTGTGCATGTGGTTGCGCTGGAAGCAGGTCGCGAGGATCTGCTCCGGGGTCGCCTCCGGCAGGAGGTCGCCGGCGAGCTGCAGCCGCGTGAACTCGTCGAACGGCAAGTCGTTCGAGAAGGACTCGGCGACCCAGTCGCGCCAGGGCCAGTTCGTGCGCGTCTCGTCCTGCTGGAAGCCGTCGCTGTCCGCGTAGCGCGCGCCGTCGAGCCACCACATCGCCATGCGTTCGCCGTAGTGCGGCGAGTCGAGGAGCTCGTCGACGTACACGTTCCACGCCGCGTCGCCAGGGGCTTGGCCGAGGCGCTGGATGTCTGCCGCTTCCGGCAGCAGCCCCGTCAGGTCGAGCACCAGTCGTCGCGCGAGCGTGTGCACCCCCGCCCGGGGCGAGAGCCCGAGTTCACGCTTCTCCAGCTCGCGCGACACCAGCTCGTCGATCGGATGGAGCGAGGGGTCCTCGAGCGCCACCTTCACCGGCGGAACGAAGGCCCAGTGACGAGCCCACTCCGCGCCGCCCTCGATCCAGGCCTTCAGCGTCGCCAGGTCGTCGCCGTCCAGCGCGGGCTTGTGCGACTCCGGCGGCGGCATGAGGTCGTAGCTCTCCTCCGCGGTCACACGCAGCCAGAGCTCACTCGCTTTCAGGTCTCCGGGCACAACCGCCGCGTAGCCGCCGAGATCGGCGAACGCTCCCTGGCGCGTGTCGAGCCGCAAGTCGGCCTCGCGCGAGCCCTCATCGGGCCCGTGACACGCGAAGCAGTTCTGCGACAGGATCGGTCGCACCTCGGAGTCGAAGTCCACCGGGCGGGCGTCCGCCTGGAAGCAGGTCAGAGCTGCGAGTGCGAGGCCGTGGATCACGGAGTCGACTCTACGAGACAGATCGACGTTCGCGGGGCGCTTCTCGCGGGCAATCCTCCTCGGGAGTCGCTCGTCGGTAACGAAGCGAGCGCTCGCCGGGGCCTGCCCGACGAGCGCTCGCTCGCGATCGAAGTCGTGCGCCTACTTGGCGGACTCCTCCGGATGGATCTCAACGAGCACGGAGTGAATCGTGCCGTTGAAGCGCGTCGCGGTGCGGCCGATCCCGATGCCTTCGGCGACCGGCGTCTGGTTGTCCAGCCCGACGTCCGCGGTCTCGTCCGCCGAGAAGATCAGGGGCTGGGTCTTCTCGATGCGACCCTCACCGACCGCCTTGCCGTCGACCAGGATGCCAGCCGTACCGCCCTTTCCGTAGCCGCCGCCGTCGTAGTCGAAGTCCAAGACGATCTTGTGCGCGCCCGCCGGGATCGCGGTCGCACCGACGACCGTGTACCGAGAGAGTCCGAGGAAGTTGTAGGTGTATTCGGGCTTGCCGTCGCGCATGTACAGCGACCAGCCTCCGAAGCGACCGCCTTGGGTGAGGAGCACGCCCTGGCCCCCGCCCTCGGGGATCTCGACCTCAGCCGTGATCGTCAGCGACGTGTTCTTCACGTTCAGGAACGTGTTCTCGAGCATCCCGTTCATGCCGTCGTACAGCATCAGCGAGGTGCGGCCCTCCATCGGGTCGGGGCGGCCGGCGAGCGCCGGGTTCAGGCGCACGATGACGCGGTCATCGATCGGGAGCACGTTGTAGAAGCTCGCCTCGCTCATGAAGAGCGCCTGGAGCTCCTCGAGCTTCTCGGGGAACTCGGCCGCCAGGTTGTTGCTGAGGCTGAAGTCCTCCTTCGGCTTGTAGAGGTCCCAGACGTCCGTCTCGAGGGGCGGCATGTCGACGGACTGCCACGGCGCGCGGTGGATCGTGCGCGCGAACCAGCCATCGTGGTAGATCGCCCGGTTGCCGAACATCTCGAAGTACTGCGTCGTGTGTCGCTCGGGCGCGTCGGCGTCGTTGAGCGCGTACACCATGCTCGTCCCGGCCATCGGGATCTGGGGCGTGCCGTTCACGATCGTCGGCTCCGGCAGACCCGCGGCTTCCAGGATCGTCGGCGCGATGTCGGTGCAGTGGGTGAACTGCGAGCGCAGGCCGCCGGGCTGGTCGATCCCCTCGGGCCAGCGGATCACGATGCCGTTGCGCGTCCCCCCGAAGTCGGAGCAGACCTGCTTGGTCCATTGGAACGGTGCGTCGAAAGCGACGGCCCAGCCCGCGGCCATGTGAGGGAACGTCTCCGGGCCGCCCCACTCGTCCATCAAGGGCAGGAGCTCCTCGACCGTCTCCGTGACGTTGTTGAAGTAGGTCATCTCGTTGTACATACCGACGAAGCCACCCTCGGCGCTCGTGCCGTTGTCACCGGCCACGTAGATCACGAGCGTGTTGTCGAGCTCGCCGATGTCCTCGATCGCATCGATGAGCCGGCCGACCTCGTGGTCGGTCTGCTCGAGGAAGCCCGCGAAGACCTCCGCCTGGCGCGCGAACAGGCGCTTCTCATCGCTGGAGAGCTTGTCCCAGTCCTTGATGTCCTCGGGCTTCGGCGGGAGCACGGTCTCGTCCGGGATGACCCCCATCGCCTTCTGGCGAGCGACCGTCTCGTCGCGAATGGCGTCCCAGCCGCTGTCGAACTTGCCCTTGTACTTGTCGGCCCAGCGCTTCGGCACGTGGTGCGGCGCGTGGGTCGCTCCGGTCGCGAAGTAGACGAAGAACGGGCGGTCCGGCGTGATCGACTGCTGGGCCTTCACCCACGCGATCGCCTGGTTCGTCATGTCCACCGTGAAGTGATACTCGTCCATTTCGGGCGGCGCGACGCGCGTGACTCCGTCGTAGATGAGCGGGTACCACTGGTCGGTCTCGCCGCCGATGAAGCCGTAGAACTTGTCGAAGCCCTGGTGCGTCGGCCAGCGGTCGTACGGGCCGGAGACGCTCGTCTCCCAGGCCGCGGTCTCGTGCCACTTGCCGAAGGCGCCGGTGCTGTAGCCGTTCAGGCGCAGCATCTCCGCGAGCGGCGCCACGGTGTTCGGGACCTGCCCCGTGTTGCCGGGGAAGCCGGTCGCCGTCTCCATGATGGAGCCGGTGTTCGTCGTGTGGTGGTTCCGGCCCGTCTTCAGCGCGTTGCGCGTCGGCGAGCAGAGCGCCGTCGTGTGGAAGTTGTTGAACCGCAGGCCTTCCTTCGACAGGCGGTCGAACACCGGCGTCTGGATCGGGCCGCCGAAGGTGCTCGGGGCACCGAAGCCGACGTCGTCGATCAGCACGATGAGCACGTTCGGCGCGCCCTCGGGCGCGGTCACCTCGAAGTTCGTCGGCGCCTCGACGTTGCGCACGTCCAGCTCGGTGTACTTGGGCACGGGCGGCGCCTGGATGGGAAGCACGGTCCGGTCCATCTCGTAGGAACCGGAGATGTGCGACGACTGCGCCGCGCAGGCGGCGATCAGGGCGAGGGGGACGATCTTCGTGAGTCGGGTCATCGGAGACTCTCTGTCGGAGTCGAAGGCTCGGTGGTGTCTGTCCGCAGCAGCTGCGGGGCAGCGGAGGCGATGTGCAGGACCTGTCAGCGGCGGAGCACGCCCATCGAAGGCGTGCGCAGCTCGTGCAGGGCGACCGCGTGCGAGCGCAGGGCTCGCCGTCGGTGGCTCGGCCCGGGCCATGGAGACGGCCAGGTCGGGCGGCAAGGCTAGTCCGCCGGAGTAGCGCGGAGCCAGGTGAATCCCGTCATTGACGGCCAGGGCCGATCTGCGCGGCGCGAAGACTCGCTGGAACAAGGCGCTGGACCTCGGCGGCAGCCCGGGCGCGTCGAGGACGAGGTCGAGGTCGAGGTCCAGCGCCATGCGGGGCCCATGCGCATGCGAAAGCGCTTCGGGTTTCCAGCCCGAACCATGACGATAGCTTGGCGCGAGGCTCGCCTTCCGCGAGCCCGCCCGCGACCACCCTCACCAGCACGAACCACGGCGATGAGCCCCTACCCCCGCACCTTCTCCCACATCGGCATCTCCGTCCCCGACGTCGACAAGGCCGTCGAGTTCTACCGGGCCGTCATGGGCTGGTACGTCATCATGGAGCCGACCGTCATCCACGAGGAGTCGGACACGCCGATCGGCCAGATGTGCATCGACGTCTTCGGAACGGGCTGGGGCTCGTTCAAGATCGCGCACATGTCGACCGGCGACCGCATCGGCGTCGAGATGTTCGAGTTCGCCAACAACGAGCGCCCGAAGGACTTCGAGTACTGGAAGACGAGCACCTTCCACTTCTGCGTACAGGACCCGGACGTCGAGGGCCTTGTGAAGTCGATCGTCGAGCACGGCGGCAAGCAGCGCATGCCTATCCGCGAGTACTACCCGGGCGAGAAGCCCTATCGCATGTGCTACGTCGAGGATCCGTTCGGGCTCATCTTCGAGGTCTACTCGCACAGCTACGAGCTGACGTACTCCCAGGGGGCGTACTGAGCCGCGATCGACTGGAGCTGCGTCGCCCGCTCCGCTACGTTCACCGCAGGAGGAACCCATGCAAGTCCACTACCTCGAGATCGTCACTCCCGACGTCGACGCGACGTGCGCCGCCCTGGAGTCCATTCACGGCGTGAGCTTCAGTGAACCGATCGCTGGGCTCGGCAACGCGCGCACGGCGCCGCAGCAAGGCGGCGGGCGCATCGGCGTCCGCGCGCCGATGCACGAGACCGAGCAGCCCATTGTGCGGCCCTACGTCCTCGTCAAGGACATCCAGTCGTCCGTCGCCGCCGCCGAAGCCGCCGGCGCCGTGATCGCGCATCCGCCGATGGAGCTCCCCGGACAGGGCACGTTCGCGATCTACATCCAGGGCGGCGTTCACCACGGCCTCTGGCAGATCTGATTCGAACGTGATGCCCCGGCGCGGCGGTCGCGCCGTTCCTGCGGACCCCACACGGTCTCGCTCAGTCCATCCCCAGCAGCGGGAAATCCACGTCGAGCCCCCAGTAGGCCTGGGCGGCCGACGCGAAGCGGCCCTCCGCTCCGAAGGCGTGGTGCGAGATCACGTCGGCGTCGCGCAGCGCGCGCTCGACCGGGCTGCCCTTGTAGATCGACGACGTGCCCGCCGCCTTGCCGAGCAACCGCACGGCCTCCGCGCACTCCTGCTGCGTGTACGCGTAGGCGAGGAACAGGTCGGCCTTCTGGCGCAGGTCGAACTCGCGCGCCCGCGACGCCACCTCGAACGACCGCCCGAGCGTCGAGTGCAGGTAGGCGCGGATCGCCTGGTAGCTGGCCAGCGCGCGGCCGAACTGCAGCTGCGCGAGCGGCCGGTGCTTCAGTGTCGCGTTCGACGCGAACGGCGTCTTGCGCTCCGCGAGCTCGGTCGTCGCGTCCAGCGCGGCTCGCAGCGCTCCCAGACTCGTCGCGGCCACCGCCACCGGGATCACGCTCTCGGGCATGCGGTACAGCGCTTCGTCGAACCGCTCGGTGCGCTGGACGGGCGCCATCAGGTCGATGACGCGGTGGCTCGGCACGAACGACTCCTTCGCAACGATCGTCCGACTCGCGGTTCCCCGCAGACCGAGGCTGTCCCAGTCGTCCAGGACCTCGAACGTCCCACGCGGGTGATACACGAGCAGGAATCGGTCGCCCGCGACCGCCGTGCAGCCGAACCAGTCCGTGAGCGTGCAGCCGCTCGCGAAGGGCGTCGAACCCGAGACGAGGTAGCCGCCCTCGACGGGCTCGGCCGTCATCGGCTTGTTGAACGTCTCCCCGAGCACCGGCACCTCGCCGCTCGCGAGGACCTCGTCGACCAGCTCCGGCGTCGCCATGCGCAGGTCGAACCAGGTCGCCGACACGCCGTGCATCAGCCAGGCCGCCGCCGTGTCGGCGCGCGCCACCTCCTCCGCTGCGATTGCGTACGTCACGGGATCGCACGCGTACCCGCCGAGGCTGCGCGGACGCCACAGGCTCAGCATTCCGGAGCGAGCGAGCGCTTCGA
>CAYGST010000141.1:0-9996 GCA_964352415.1 uncultured Planctomycetaceae bacterium
GCCACGCGCATCGCGCAGTACGAGCTCTCCTACCGCATGCAGACGAGCGTGCCGGAGCTCGCGGACCTGTCGGCTGAGTCCGAGGCCACCCTCGCCGCCTACGGCGCCGAGCCGGGCGCGAAGAGCTTCGCGAACAACGCACTGATGGCGCGCCGGCTCGTCGAGCGCGGCGTGCGCTTCGTGCAGCTCTACCACTGGGGCTGGGACAGCCATGGCACGAACCCGGGCGACGACATCGTCACCTCGCTCCCCGAGCGCTGCCGCGAGACCGACCGCGCCTCGGCCGCGCTGATCACCGACCTCGAGGAGCGCGGCCTGCTCGAGGACACGATCGTGATCTGGGGCGGCGAGTTCGGACGCACGCCGATGAACGAGGAGCGCAACGGCTCCAAGTACTTCGGCCGCGACCACCACCCCCACGCCTTCACGATGTGGATGGCGGGCGGCGGCTTCCGCCCCGGCCTGCAGCACGGCGCGACCGACGAGCTCGGCTACCACGTCGTCGATGGCAAGCTCTCCGTGCACGACCTGCACGCGACGCTGCTGCACCAGCTCGGCATCGACCACGAGCGCTTCACCTACCGCCACCAGGGCCGCGACTTCCGCCTGACGGACGTCGAGGGTGAGGTGCGGCGGGAGCTCTTGGCCTAGGCTGCTGAGAGTTGCGCGCTAACCGCGTCCCTTCTCGACCTCGACCACCAGCCGCGCCAGGGCGCGGTGCAGCAGCATGCGGACCGCCCCTTCGCTGCGGCCCATCTCCTCGGCGACCGCCTCGTGCGGCAGACCGGCGATGCGCGAGAGCGTGATCACCTCGCGGTACTCGTCGGGGAGCGCGTCCATGGCGCGCTCGACGAGGGTCAGCTCTTCGCGCGCGCCGGCGTCCCGGCTGGGCGTGCAAAAGCCGGAGTAGCACTCGAGCAGCAAGCGGTCCGCGGCGGTATCGCGCTTCGCGACTTCCAGGCGCGCGTCGCGGCGGGCCGCCAGGTGGTAGTCGCGCCGGTCTCGAATCTTGCGCAAGGCGGTCGTGAACAGCCAGCGGCGGAAGGCCTGCGGATCGGGGTGCTGGAAACGGTCCGCGTGCTGCAAGGTCTCGCGGCAGACGGACTGCACCAGGTCCGAGCTGGACTCGCGCTGGCGCAGGGCCTGATCGCTACGGAGCCGGACGAAGGCTCGCAGCTCGGGCAGGTGCTCCTCCAGGAGCACATCCAGGGCCTCCCGGTCGCCCGATGCGGCCAGGCGGGTGAGATGCTCCAGGCTCTCGGGGTCCATCCCGCTAGAGTAGTCTTTGCGGATGGGGCGTGACGGCCCGTGCCAGCTCCCGTTGTCCGGGGTAGCCCCAGCACGCCACCGCCCCGATGAAGGACTCCGATCACGAGGACCACCTCGACGCCCTGGTCTTCCAGTACCTCGAACGCGTCGAGGCCGGCGAGACCGCTGTCGCCGTGCTCTCGGAGCTGTGCGACAAGCACCCAGAAGAGGCGCGGGCCCTCGAGCGCGGGGTCTCCCTGCTGCGCGACGTGCGGCTGCACCCCGGGCCCGCCGCCGACGGGCTGCCGGAGCGGGTCGGGCCTTTTCGGCTGCTCCGGCGCCTGGGAGCGGGCGGCATGGGCGTCGTCTACCTGGCGGCGCAGGAAAACCCCACGCGCGAGGTCGCGCTGAAGCTCGTCCGCCCCGATCAGCTCTGGTTCGAAGGCTACCGCGAGCGCTTCACGCGCGAGATCGAGTCGGCCGCACGCCTGGCTCACCCGAGCATCGCGCCGGTCTACGAGATGGGCGAACACGACGGCGTGCCCTGGTTCAGCCAGGAGTACGTGATCGGGGCACCGCTGTCCGAGCTCCTCGCCAACGTGCCCGCCCACTCGCCGCAGACCCTGACGGGCGCCGACCTGCGCAGCGCCATGGAAGCGGTCATGGACGAGGACGCGCCCGCCTCCGCCTGGGACGAGGAGTTCTTCCGCGGGACCTGGGTCGACGTCTGCCTGCGCATCGCGCGCCAGATCGCGGACGCCCTGCAGCACGCTCACGAGCGCGGCGTGCTGCACCGCGACGTCAAGCCCTCGAACATCCTCCTGACCCCGGGCGGGCGGGCGGTGCTGGTCGACTTCGGACTCGCGAGCCTGCAGGGCACCGAACGCTTGACGAGGTCCGGCGCTCAGCTCGGCTCCCTGCACTACATGCCGCCCGAACAGCTGGACGGGCGCGTGCGGGACATCGGACCGCGTTCGGACGTGTACTCCCTGGGCGTGACGCTCTACGAGCTCCTGACCCTGCGCGCACCCTACGCGAGCCAGAGCGTGCAGCGCTTGCGCGGTCTGATCCTGGAGGGGCACGCGCCCGAGCCGCGCCGCAGCAACCGCGCCATCTCGCGCGACGTGAACGTGGTCGTGACCTGCGCCATGGACCCCGCCATCGAGCGGCGTTACGAGACGGCCTCCGAGTTCGCAGCCGACCTGGTCGCGGCGCGCGCCCACCGGCCGATCGCCGCGCGTCCGGCGGGCCTCGGCCTGCGCATGGCGCGCTGGATCCACCGGCACCCGACCGCCGCGACCGGCATCGCGGCGGGCTTCCTGATCTTCATGGTCGCCCCCACCGTCTTCGGCGTGCAAAGCTACCTCGCAGCGGAGCGGCAGCGGGATCTGAACGACGAGCTCAGCAGCACCCTTGGCCAGCGCGACGCCCTGCTCGCGGCCACGCTCGACGGCTTCGAGGACGTGATCCGCTGGACGGCCCACGATGCGCTCAGCGATGTGCCCGGCGTGCAAGAGGAACGGCTCGAGGTCATCGACAAGGGCCTGGCGATCTTCTCGCGCGTCCGCGACCTGCGCCCCGAGGACAGCCCGGTGCGTCTGCAGCAGGCGCTCATGCTGCGCACGCGGGGGAACATCCTGAGCGTACTCGGGCGCGAAGCCGAGGCGCACGCGCAGTTCGAGGAGGCGGCCGTGGCCTTCGAGCAGGCGCTGGAAGATCCGGACGCCGGCACCGTCTGGCTGCGGCAGCTCGCCAGCCTGCGCTATCAGCAGGCCCTGATTCAGGGGCGGCTCGGACACGGCGCGCTGGCCCTGTCCCTCGGCCGCGCCGCGCTCGAGCACCAGCGCAGGGCGACCGAGCTCGACCCGCACGACGCCCGCAACCACAAAGACCTCTCGGCTTATGCTGGCCTGGTCGCCAACGGCATCCATCGCGTGCACGGGCCGACGGCGGAGGCCACGGCGCTGATCCAGGAGGCCATCAGCGCCGCGGGGCGGGCAGGCACGATGGACCCCGACGACCCGCATCCAGGGCGCTCTCTCTATGAGGCCCTGAGCACGCGAGCCGAGTGGCGTGAGACCGAGGGCCGCCAGCGGGAATCCCTGTCCGATCACGAGCAGGCCATCGCCAGCCTGGAACGCGCGCTGGCCCTGGACCCCGAGAATCGAGTCATGCGCGGCCAGTACGTGCACGCCTTGAGCAACCGAGCCAAGCTGAGGCTGGACATCAGCCGCAATGCGACGGCCGCCGTCTCCGAGCTCGAGCGCGCGCTCGAGCTGTGCGATGGGCTGATCACTGACTACCCAAGCGTCCCCGATCATCTCCGCGAGCGCCTCTTGATCCTCGACTCCTTGGCCAACGCCTACCGCAAGTCGGAGGACTTCGTCCGCGCTCGGGAGACCCAGGAGCAGGCGGTCGAGGGCTTGATCGCCCTGGTGCGGCAGACCCCCGAGGACCTCAAGGCGTCGATCGACGCCGGGATGGCCTGCTACAACCTGACCAACGCGTACTTCTTCGACGAGGCCCTCGGCGAAGCGCGCCTCGAGCGCGTCCTGGAGCTGTGCGATCAGGCGCAGGCGCTGGCGGCGCCGTTCGCGCGCGAGAACCCGGGCTCCCGCTACGAACTCCAGCTGCGCATGATGCTCCACTACAAGCGCGGCGCGGTCTACAACCAGCTCGAGCGCGCCGATGAGCTGCGGGCCGAGGTCGATCAGCTCCGAGCGCTGGAGCTCGACGTGCCCGTCAAGTACCTCTTGACCGGCAAGCTCCTCTTGCACTGGGCCAACCGAGCCGCGGAAGAGAGTGGCCGCGTCGAGGCGCTGGCCGAGCTCGAGCTGGCCGTCGCGAAGGGCTTCGAGGACCTCGCGACCTGGGAGCAGGGCGAGTTCGAGCTGGAGCTCGCGCAGTACCCGCGCATCGTCGAACTCGCCGCCCTCGTCCGCGAACGGGCGGAAGGACGTTGAAGGTCATGACCACCACCTCCTCGACCCTGGTGCGGCGCGCTGCGGATGGCGAGAGCGCCGCGCTCGACGCGTTGATCGTGGCGCACCTGCCCGAGCTGCGTGGCTTCGTCGGTCGCCGCCTGGGGCGCGCGGCGCGCGCGCGCGAAGCCGTCTCCGACGTGGTGCAATCCACCTGCCGTGAGGTCCTCACCCACCGCGCTCGCTTCCGCTTCGGAGAGCCGGACGGCTTCCGCAGGTGGCTGTTCTCGACAGCCTTGCGCAAGATCATGAACAAGCACCGCTTCCACCTCGCGAACCGCCGCGACGTGAAGCGCGAGGCCGCCTCGGTCGGTGGCCTGGCCATCGACCAGGGACGCAGCCCGAGTCGGGTTGCCGGTGACGGCGAGCTGCTCGAACAGCTACAGGCCTCGCTCGCCCGCCTGCCCGAGGATTCGCGTCGGGTCGTGATCCTCTCGCACCTGGCAGAGCTCTCGCGGGCGGAGGTGGCCCTGGCCATGGGGCGCAGCGAGGCCTCCGTGCGCAACTTGCTGCACCGCGCAGTCGCCCAGCTGGGTGCGCAGCTCGGGCGCGCCGCGAGCGAGTCGTCGAAGAATCCCTGAAAGCGTGGGACGCGCTCCGCTGCGCGGGGATGGAACGGGCGACTCAAACCAAGGAGCTCTTCCATGCGCACCATCGCCTTCATCGCGAGCCTTTCGCTCGCCCTCGCCTTTCAGCCCTGGACCTCGGACCGCGACGAACTCTGGACCGACCTCGACGCCGACGGTCACCGGGACGTTCTCCTGATCGACTCGGACGGGGCCGTGCGTCTCTTCCTCGGAGACGCCAAGGGCAATCTGAACGAAGCCGACTCCTCCTGGGCCCTCGACGGGCTCAGCGGCTTCCAGGGCGTCGCGGCAGGCGACGTCGACGGCGACGGCGCCACCGACCTGTTCCTCTTCGGCAAGCCGCGGGAGCATCGTCTCCTGCGCAACCTCGGGTCGTCCTTCGCGGACGTCACGCTCGACTCGGGGCTGCTCGAGGCCGGCGCGATCCAGGACGCCGACTGGATCGACTACGACGCCGACGGCCGCATCGACCTGCGCGTGACCCCCGCCGGCGGCGGCCTCGCGATGTTCCGCAACCTGGGCGAGTCGCACTTCACCGAGGTGCTCTCGATCTCGAGCGGGGCGGCGCAGGCTCTGGGCGAAGTCCCGGCCGCCGCGCTCGGTGACCCGGAGACCGCGCTCACGGCGACCGCGCCGGACGGGGCACGTCCGAAGCCCCCGGGAGCTCCGGGACCGGCCGGGAGCACGGGCGGCGCGGGCCAGGGTGGCAGCGCCGTCCAGGGCACCCTCAGCTCGGGCTCGTCGTCCTTCGTGGCCGGGCCCATCGCAGCGCCCATCGGCTGCGCGCGGGACATCATCGACCAAGCAGGCGGTCCCTGCATCGAGGCCTCGACGGTGCCGACGCCCGCGATGCTCCTGCCCTTGGGGCCGGAGTTCTTCGTGGACACGACCGGCCTGGCGGGCTTCGGCACCCAGGTCCCCATGGCGGACGTGCACGTGCACGGTGGCGTGCCGGCGAGCCTGCGGCTCTCGAGCGACAACCCCGGTGGCCTGGGAGTCTCGACCCTCGAGCTCACGCTCGACCACGACTACGACAACGGGATGGAGCTCGTGGCCGGCGACGCCGGTCTGGAGTTCAACTCGAGGCGCCCGGCGCAGGGCGGCATTCCGGCGACCTTCGGTCCGCACCTGTTCATCTCCCGCTTCGCGGGCACCAAGGTCGGCGTGGCCGAGCCCAATCCCGAGGCCACCTTCCACGTGGGCGGAAGCGTGATGGTGGATCACGACTTCAGCGTGCGCCGGCCCGGTGACAACGACGCGACCATCATCATGACCCCCGACTACGCCGGAGGCGGTCGCAGCGCGCGCGTCGACCTGCGCCAGAGCGACGGGAACCTGGGCATGATCCTCGACGGCGAGAACTCGGTGAACAGCGGCTCGAAGCTGACGATGTACGGCAACGGGGGAACGCTGCGCGTCGAGCTGGACGCCGACGATGCCGGCGCCGCCTTCCTGCGCCTCTACAAGGCCAACAACACCGTCGGCATCACGCTCGACGCCGACCAGAACGGCGACGCGCGCATCACGACCGAAGTGCTCGAGATCACCGGCGGCGCCGACCTGGTCGAGTCCTTCGACACGGGCGACGTGCACTGCACGCCGGGCACGGTGGTCGTCATCGACACCGATCGTCCCGGCGAGCTGACCGTCTCGAGCGAGCCCTACGACACGCGCGTCGCCGGGATCGTCTCCGGCGCCGGCGGCGTCCAGCCCGGGCTGAAGATGGGACAGACGGGCGTCGCCTCGGGGTCGACCCCGGTCGCCCTGACGGGCCGCGTCTACGTGCGCTGCAACACCGAGAACGGCGCCGTCGAGCCGGGTGACCTGCTCACGACGTCCTCCGTGGCCGGTGTCGCCATGAAGGCCACCGACTCCGAGCGGGCGTTCGGAGCGGTGATCGGCAAGGCCATGTCCGGCCTCGAGAGCGGCGACGGTCTCGTGCTCGTCCTCGTCAACCTGCAGTAGGAGGATCGACATGAAGCACAGCAAACTCCTTCTCACGGGCGCCGTGGCCCTTTGCGGTCTCGCGACGCCGGCAGCAGCCGGCGGCGGCGTGAGCATCATCCGGGTCGAGATCGACTACATGGTCGACAAGAACCACTCCCACAAGCCGACCCCGGACGAGATCGCCGCCCTGGGTCAGATGTTCGCCTGCAAGGGCATCACGCTCGTCATCGACGTGGACGACGCGATTCCCCACGTGCACGTCACGGGCTGCGCGCAGCCGGGGTCGTCGAACTTCTTCGACTGCACGGACCACGCGAACAGCTTCCAGTCCATGAGCAACCAGTACCGCGACCAGGGCTTGGGCTGGCACTACTGCATCCTCGGACACCGCTACGACGATGGCTCGGGGACGGACAGCTCGGGGCTGGGCGAGATCCTCGGTGACGAGTTCTTCGTCGCCGACGGCGTGTTCGCGGGCTTCAGTGGCGCGTCCTACATGCGTGCGGCGACCTTCGCCCACGAGCTGGGGCACAACCTCGGGCTACGACACGCGGCTCCCAACAGCACGGGCCAGGGCCCCTACGCCCCGAACCTGGCGAGCGTCATGAGCTACCAGTACCAGCTGCGTGGCGTGAAGAGCCGCATGGAGTGCCTGGACCTCGTGGGCAACGACCACCGCTTCAAGGACCTCGACTACTCGAGCGGTCGTTTGCCCTCGGTGCAGGAGTCGCTCATGGACGAAGGTCTGGGCCTGGACATCCAGCGCGTCGATTGGAACTGCGACGGGCTCCCTTCCGGCTTCGTCTCCAAGAGCCTGGACTCGGCCTCCGACTGGTGTTCGCAGGGCTTCGGGTCCGACGTGGTTCGGGACTACAACGAGTGGGAGGCCCTGAACGACGTCACGGGCAGCTTCGCCTTCGTGGCCGGTCCCTCGAACTACGAGGTCTGTGCCCCGATGAGCCAGCTGATGCTGTTGGGAGGCGGCTGCGCGACTCCCGAGCTGTCGATCGAGCCCTGCGCCGCGGGCGAGATGATCTTCATCGACCCGAACTTCACGAGCATCGCTCAGTTCGGCACGGGGGACAACCCCTACCGGGTGGCGGACTGGATCACCCTCGTACCCGACCATTCGGTGGTCTACCTCCAGCCGGGCGCGCACACCGTCCTGTCGAGCGGGCCGCTCGTGATCGACAACCCGGTCGTCCTCACCGGTCCCGGCGGAGCCGTGATCGATCCCTGAGCCGCGGGCGGTGGAGGTCGCTGCCGACCTCCACCGCGAGCCTCGGCCCTGGCCGCGGCTTCCGCCCGGGCGTGCCCGCCCGGAGCCACGGACGCGCACGGCTCCCCCACCGTCTGTGACATGCTGTCGGTGCACGACTTGCTCGCCAAGCGCCGTGTGCGCGCCGCCGGGAGGCACCTATTGCGCGAAACCCCGCGGGTGCGGTCCGGTTCGTGGCGGCTTCCGCCACGGCGATCGCCGCGGCGCTCCTCCACCCGCCCGAGGTCACTCAGCCAGCGACGCATCGCATCCGAGAGAGACGAAGAACCGCATGACCTCCCCGAGCTCCGAGCGATCTTCCGGCGACCTTCGCGGCGGAGCGCCGTGCTCGATCCGGAGAGCGGGCAGCTCCATCGACCGAGCTGTCACCCCTGGACCCGGACGCCGGTGCGCGTCCGTACCTGCGGCTCCGCGTAGCGAAGCGCGGCAACGCCCTGGCGCTCCTTGCGACCGGCGCTGACCTGTGCGTCGCGACCCAGGCCGAAGGCTGGCGCTTCGTCTCGTTGCCGGGCGCACCCGCGCAGGTGCGCGACGTCTGTTGGGACAGCGCTGGCGAACGGCTGTTCGCGATCGACGGTCAGGGTCGCCTTTGGCGAGGGCCTGCGAGCCCAGGACCCTGGTCCCTCGTACGGTCGAGTCCGATCTCGGACTCGGCGATGCGTCTCACGCTCTCACCGGACGGCGACGAGCTCGCGGTGTCGGGTTGGAGTCGCGGGATCGCGCTCGTGCGCGTCACCGGCCTCACCGCTCCGCGACGTTTCGAGCGCAGCAGCTTCCTCGGCGATCCGGGAGCCTTCCACACGCTGTTCGCATCGGACGGTCGGAGCCTCCTCGTCTCCGCCGGCGCCGGCTACCTCTGGAGCGTCGCACGCGACTCGCTCGAGACGAACTGGGAGGTCCAGCTCGGCCACGGTACGTCACTCGCGCTCGAGCCCGCGTTCCTCCCCGGAGGGCAGCACCTGCTTCTGCGACTGAACTCAGGTGACCGCGGGCAGGTGCGGAGCGCTGCGACCGGCGAGCTCGTCGGAGCGTTCCCCAGCCGTCGCGGCGCCCACTCGTCCTGGCCGATCGGCGACTCGCTCGTCGTCTCGGTGTACGGGGGGAACCTCTTCCTGACGTCCGTCGGCGCGCCGGACTGGGAGCTGGTCCTCGGCCGCACCTTCCGAGGCGCGGAAGTCTGGCTCACGCGCGACGGCGACTTCGCCGTCGTCGACCCCGCCGCCGCGCTGGACTGCCAGTTCCGCGGCGGCGGACCGGAGAACGCCTTCGAGCGCCTCCCGACCGCGCGCTACCGGCCGCACCGCGTGCGCGTCGCCCTCAAGCGGCGGTTCGAGGCGCGCTGAGCGTCCGGGGGCGCTCCTGCGAGCGCGGCTGACGTAGACTGGCGGACCACCCGCCGACGTCCCGCGCTCCACGAGCGCCTGCTCCCGCCGACGCTCCCGATGAAGCCCTCGCGCCACCTCGCCGCTCTGCTCCTCGCCGCGCTCCTCGCCGTGCCCGCTTGCCAGAGCAGCGGCGCCACCGACGGCGCTGCCCGAGGCGCCGCGTTCGGCGCGCTCAGCTCCGGCGTCGTCGGCGCCGTGTTCGGCGGCGACGTCGGCAAGAGCATGGCCTACGGCGCCGTCGGCGGCGCGGTCAGCGGCGGGCTCTCCGGCGCGGCCTCCGACAAGCAGGCCTCCGCGAAGAACCAGCAGCAGCAGCTCGCCGCCGAGAACGCGCGGCTGGAGCAGCAGAACCGCGCGCTGCAGCTGCGCCAGGACCTGATCGCCCGCGTTGGTCTCGACAACACCGAGGCGATCGCCAAGCTGGTCGACTGCCGCCACGACGAGGCCCTCGAGCACGCGCTGCGCGCCGGCGCCTCGGGCGAACCGAACCACGAGCTGGCGGCTCTCTGGATCCAGTCCGCGATCGCGCTCGACCGACGGGACACGGCGGCGGCGCGCGCGCTCTATCC
>CAYGST010000142.1:0-9903 GCA_964352415.1 uncultured Planctomycetaceae bacterium
GTGTAGAGCTCGGCCACGTCGCCCCAGTCGATCTTCAGGTTGTCGAGCTCGTCCGACTCGAACTCGACCGAGTCCCGGCGTAGCACCTTGAACTCGCCCTTCAGCCACTCTCCGGACGTGAGCTTGAGCCACTCGACCCCGCCGTCCATGGACCCGGGGGGCCCCTCGAGATCGGGCGTGGTCGGAATCCAGGAGTCGGGGTCCGTGACCGCCGAGAGCTGCAGGATGACGGTTTCCCCGGAGAGGAGCTCGATCCCCTGGCCGGTCACGCGAAAGCCGGTGGTCTCGCCGAGTCCTTTCGTGAAGGCCGCTTCGACCGCCATCTGCTCGGGGGTTCCGCTGCGGCGCGTCGAGGTGAGTTCGCTGAACGTCAGCTTCGAGCTGTCCGACCGCACGAACTTGCCGAAGTAGCGATTGACGCCGCTGCTCCCCGACACGCGGCCGTCCGCGCCGAAGAGCACGGTCGGCATCGGATCGCTCTCGACCTTCTCGCCGCGCAGCTGTACGCAGGTCCAGATCGGGCCCACCAGACGGACCTTGGCCGCCGCCTTCTCGAGCCCGTCGCCACCGGCCGCCCTGCAGCTCGCCACGGCCAGCAGCGCCGCGCCGAGGAGGAGGACTCCGGCTGCGCGAAGCGTCCCCGCGAAGCTGGAAAGCCGCGCGGGCGCGGCGCTTCGTGCCACGCCGCCGGTCGATCGAACGGTAGCCATCGCGAGACCATAGTCGCGCCGTGTCGGCACGTGCAAGACTGCCCAGGCGGTGACTGCGGGGATCGACATCGGTAGGGCTGCTGATCCCAGGCCCCCGGTGACGCGGGGCGCCTGCCAGAATGGACCGGCCCCGTCCCCATGAGCTCACGTCAACCCCTCCTCGCTCTGCTCGCGGTCCTCGTGGCCGTCCTCGTCTGGGCCCTCTCCGGCGCTCCCAGCGAGGCGGTCTTGCCGGAGCTGGAGCGCATCGACGGCGGTGCGACGGTGGCGCGATCAGGGGCGCCGAGCGGAGACCTTCCCGGTTCCCCTGAACCGACACGCCGCGAGGTCGGCTCACTGGAACCCGACGCGGCGCCGCTCGAGGATGGCGACGACGAGCTCCACGAAGGGGTCTACTCCGACGGCTCGATCCTCGTCGAGGTTCAGGTGCTGCTCCCCGAAGGCATGCCCGCGCAGTCGCCGCATCCCTTCGCGGGCTCGACGGTCGTCACGCAGTCCTGGCTGTCGGAGGAGGAGTCCACGGAGTCCCACGAGGCTCTCATCGAGCCCGATGGCGTCGCGCGCTTCCGCTTCGACGGATGGATGCACCTCGACTGGTTCCGCGCCGACCTGCCCGCGCGCTTCGGCCTGGGTCCGGCCTTCATCGAACCGCACATCGAGGTCGAGGCCGGAAGCCACCAGCGCTTCGCGATCCGTCCGTCGGAGGGCGGCAGCGCGCGCGGTCGCGTCACGACGCTCGACGGCTCGCCGCTCGCTGGGATCGAGGTCTGCGCCTGGGTCGACGGCGACGGCGAGATCGAGGACCGCATCGGAGCGTGGTATCCGGGTCACCTGACCGTGGTCAGCGGTCCCGCCGGCTGGTTCGAGTTCGAGTCCCTGCCAGCCCGCCCCATCTTCATCGCCGTGCGCCCGGACGAGTGGCTCCAGGTGCGACCGGACCTGAACGGCTCCTACGATACGAAGGGCTTCTTCGAGCTCGGTCCCGGGGAGCTCCACGACGTCGGCACGCTGCGCCTGACCCCGCGAACGACGCTCTCGATCGTGGTCACGGACATCACGGGAGAGCCCGTGCGCGGCGCCGCCGTGCACCTCTCGCCGCAGACCTTCCGCGATCCGCGCCTGCTTCACGAGGAGCTCTTCGACGAGCGGCTGTACCCGGAGGATGCGACGGAGGAGGGGCTATCGAGAGCGCGCGCGGACGCCGAATTCCTGGGGCCTTGGGTGTTCGGGGACCTTGAGGCGCTGACCGATGACGCGGGGCAGGTCGAGCTGGCCGCGGTTCCAGGTGAGTGGAAGCTGACGATCCTCCCGCGCTTGTGCTCGCGGGACATCGCCGTCGATCGGCTCGTCCAGCTGCCGCTGGAAGAGCTCGCGATCCGGTTGCCGTTCGCCGTCCAGAACGTTCGTGGCCAGGTCGTCGACGCGGCGACGCAGAGCGGAGTGGCCCGCGCGACGGTCCGCGTGACTGCCGCCCACGGCAGCATCAACGCGCGCACGGATGCGGACGGCTCGTTCCTCGCGGAGGATCTCGTCCTCGCGAGCGAGTACACCCTGCATATCAGTCACGCGGACTACTTCCCGGAGGAGTTCCACTTCGCTGCTCGCGAGCTCGCGCCGCGCGTCGAGGCATGCCGCTCGTACGGGCTGTCGGGGAAGGTGATCGACCACGAAGGCAAGCCGGTGCGCGGAGGCGGGATCCAGCTCCTGTCGGTCGAGCTGGCGCCCGAGGTGGCCGGCGTGGCGGAAGCGCAGGAGTGGGTCGCGCAGAAGAAGGGGGCGCTCGGTGGCGCGAACCTGAACCGGGACGGCTCGTTCGCCTTCCTCCATCTCTGGCCGGGCAAGTACCAGGTCGCGCTGAACCTGCCCATGGCGACCGGGGAACAGGGCGAATGGGGCGAGGCCATCGTCGAACCCGGGGTTTGGAAGCGCTGGACGCTGAGTCCCGCGCGGAGCTTTCAGCGACTCGAGGTCGACTTCTCGACCTACCAGCCGCTGACGTACGTCGACTACTGCACGGTGATCGGCACGGTCCTCGACGCCGAGACGAATGAGCCTCTCGTGGGCGTCGAAGTCGAGGTCACGCGCGCGGGCGTCGCCCGCGTCTTCCGCACGAACGACAAGGGTCGCTACAACTTCTCGATCCCGACGGGGATGGCCTCGAAGTCTCTCCGCCAGCCGGGCTATCGGCCGCTCGCACTAGATGAACAGTTGTTCCGCCGCGGCGGAAAGCGGCCGAGCTGGCAGCTGACGCGCGAGTAGTTCGCCGGCGGTTCAATCCGCCAGTCGCGGCAACCGCGCGCAGCACTCGTCGAGCACGTCGTCGGCCACGGCGAAGTGGAAGCGAATCGTGCGCACGCCGGCGCCGTCCTCGTAGAACAGGTCGCCGGGCACCGCGTTGATCGCCGCGCGCTCGATCAGCTGCAGCACGGCGTCGTAGGGCGCGACGTCACCGAAGACGCCCGAGTACTCGGCCATCGCGTAGTACGCGCCCTGGGGCTTTCGAACGCCGAAGCCGGCCTGGGCCAGCGCATCGCAGAAGCGGTCGCGACGCCGCTCATAGTCGGCCGCGAGGTCCGCGTAGAAGCTCGGCTGGAGCTCGGCGAGCGCACGCTGCACGCCGCGCTGCAGCGGACGCGGCGGGCAGACCACCATCTGGTCCTGGATCAGGCCGATCGCGTTGACGAGGTCCGCGGGACCGGCGAGGTAGCCGATGCGCCAGCCGGTGATCGAGTAGGTCTTGCTGAAGCCGCCGAGCGTCAGCGTCCGCTCGGTGAGGCTCGGCACCGCGGCGGGGGAGACGTGCTCGCGCCCGTCGAACAGCATGTACTCGTACACCTCGTCCGTGAACACGAGAATGTCCGAGCCGTCGAGCAGGCCGCCGATCGCCTCGAGCTCCTCGCGCGTGAACACTTTGCCGGTCGGGTTGGCTGGCGTGTTGACGATGATCGCCCGCGTCTTCGGCGTCAGCGCCGCCTTCAGCGCATCGATGTCGAGCGCGTAGTCCGGTTCAGCCAGCCGCACGCACACGGGCTTCGCGCCGAGCAGCCGCAGCTGGCTGATGTGGTACGAGTAGAACGGCTCGAAGAGGATCACCTCGTCGCCGGGCTCGAGCAGGCACTGGCCCGCGGCGAACAGCGCGCCCGACGACCCGAGGCTGACGAGGACCTGGTCGCCGTCGACATCGAGCCCGTTGTAGCCGCGCAGCTTCTTGGCGATCTCCGCGCGCAGCTCGGGCAGCCCCGAGTACGGCGTGTAGGTCTGGCGGTCGGCGCCCTCGATCGATTCGACGGCGCCGCGCCGCAGGGGCCCTGGGCTGTCCAGGTCGCAGACCCCCTGGCCGAGGTTGATCCCGCCCTCGACGCGGTTGATGACGTCGGTCAGGGCGCGCAGTGGGTTGGCCTTGGCGAGGTGCGCGCGACGCGCGGCGAGGGGTTCGAAGGGGCGACTCATGGTCGACAGCGTAACGGCGGCGCTCGGACCCGTCGATCCGGGCTGCAGGGCCGAACGGATCATCCGCGCGCGCCACGCTCACCCGGGACCGGGATTCGAGCCGGCCCTTGCGCCCTCGATCGCGGCCGAGCTGTGGGCTATCCTCGCGCCCGTCCGAACCCTCCGACCCACCGTCCGCGATGAACTCACGAAGCCACGACCTCGCCCTCCTCGTCCTGCGCCTCTTCGTCGGCGGCCTGATGCTGCTCCACGGCATTCACAAGATCTCGCAGGGCTTCGACGACGGGCTCACGAACATCGAGCTGATGCTGACCGAGCAGGGGCTGCCCGAGGCGCTCGCGATCGGCGTCTACGTCGGCGAGATCCTCGCGCCGATCCTGCTGATCCTCGGCGTGCTCGTGCGGCCGGCAGCGCTGATCGTCGGCTTCACGATGCTGATGTCGATCTGGCTGGCCTATGGCAGCGACCTGTTCGCGACGAACGGGCACGGCGGCAGCATCATCGAGGTCAACCTCCTCTACTTCGCGGGCTCGCTCGCGCTGGCACTCGCGGGCGGCGGCCGCATCGCGATCCGACGGCCGCACAGCGGCGTCGAGAACGAGGACTGACCAGGGCCCATGCGGGATGGGCTCGGGGCGCCCGCCGACGGCGTGGCTTCAGCGCACCACCGTCACGGCGCCGCGCTCGAAGCTCAGCGGGACTCGCAGAGTCTCCACGCCGCCCTTGGAGAACACGAGCTCGATCGCTGCGTCGGAGATCTCGAAAGTGGGCCACGTCGGGTCGTCGTTCAGTGGCACGCGGTCGCGGAAGCTCGTGACGCCCGACCTGAACTCCGTCACGGTCACGCCCTCGCCAGCGTCGTCGACCGCCTGGAAGCGGTCGAACACGCCGAAGCGCGCGCGTTCGAGCTGGAATCGGTGGCGCAGCTCGACGACGAGCTCGAGGCCGGTCGGGGTCGTGGCGTCGAAAGGGAACGAGGTGCGCTCGGCGCCGCCGCCCCTCACGATGAGCTCGAGGTGAGCATGGGGGACGTCCGAGAAGGTGAATCGGCCGTTCTCGTCCGTCACGCCGAGGTCTTGGCTCGTCGTGTGTCGACCCGTCCGCGAGTCCACGTAGGTGGTGAACCCGAGCTGCAGCGTCGCTCCGGGGACGCCTTCGCCCCGGCGGTCGACCACTTTTCCGCTCAGCTGCGGCAGCCGGTCCAGGCTGGGGAGGACGAGCTCCACGCCTGTCGTGCCCGCGGCGACGTCTTCGAGCCGCACGGCCAGGAACGTCTCTGCCTGGAAGGCGCGCAGGCCGTAGCTAGGGCGATAGAGCCCGTCGTAGACGAAGCGCCCGCTCGCGTCCGTCTCGACGCCGACGTTGTTGCGCCCGCCCACGACGTCCTCGACGTTCGCGAAGACATTGCCGAAGGCCTCGCCGCCCTCGAGGTAGACGCGTGCGTTCGTGACGGGGAGGCCGCTCTCGTCCACGACGCGCCCGCGGATCTCGCGGGTCGGCTCGCCGATGCGCAGCACGAGGTCGCGGCCGGCGACCGGGTCTTCGCGGAGGCGCGGCTCGAGCCCGTCGAGGAAGGCGGGGGCGTGCCCACGCTTCGCGACGATCAAGCGCGCGTCCTCCACGAGGTAGCCGACTTCGAGCTCGAAGCGGCCGTCCTCGTCCGTCTCGCCCTCCTCCTGGCTGAACAGTACGCGGGCTCCGGGTACGGATCGTCCCTGGAGGTCGAGCACACGTCCCGTGACGACCTGCGGCTCGTCTCGGCGCCAGACGCGCAGGCGTAGCTCGAGCGCCTCGCGCGGCTGCGCGTCGACGAGGATCTGGGCCGTGCCGCGCTGCTCCGTCCTCGCTCCCAGGATCAGCCCGGGGACGACGGGCAGCGCCTCGTGGCGAAAGCGTCCGTCGGCCGCTGAGGCAGAGATCCGCGAGGGTCGGTAGTCCTGGCTGCCGTCGAGGATGTGCGGGAACCCGTGGATCCCCTCCAGCGTCATCCTCGCGGTCAGCTCGACGCCCTCGGCCGGGGCGCCGTCCGCGTCCAGCACGCGCCCGGCGATCGGGGCGATGGGGACGACGACGTAGAGCCTCAGCTCGCTCCCGTCGGGCTGCCGGAGCGTGCCGGATCCGAGCAACGTCTGCGCCTTACTCGCCGTCGAGACGTCGTGCCCCTCGAACGGCAGCACACCCTCGAACCGCCCCGTTGCGTCGCTCGTCAACGCGACCGAGAGTGGGTCTCGCCCCTCGAGCGCGGCCAAGAGCGGAGCGTGATCGGGCGAGTTCTGGAACAGCGTCTCGAGCAGCTCCGGGTGCTCGCGGATCGCCTTGCGCAGCTCCGCGTCCACTCGCACGCTCGTCCCCGCCTCGCGCAGCCAGCCTTCGACGAGTCGCGGGGCGTTACGGTCGACGAAGCGCAGGGTCACGTCGGGGAGCGGTGCCCCGGCGGCGTCGACGATGCGACCGGCGACGGCGATCTCGCGGGAGGTGGCCAGCCTCTCTGGAGCATCGATCGGAAGCGACTCGACGGGGTCGGCGACGCGCTCAGTGCGCTCGCCCTGCAGGAGGGCCGGGCCCCCGGGAGAGGGTGCGATCTCCGGTGCGGCGATCTGCGGGCCCGAATCCTCGGGCCCGCCCAGGCGGACCTCTTCCCGGTCCACGGGCAGGCTCTCGTCGCTGAGCTGGACGAACGCGAGAACTCCGACGAGCGCGACGACCGCAGCGAGGCTCCGCTTCAACATGAGAATCGATCCACCGATGGAATGAAGGAGCGCCGTGGAGGTCGCGACGCCCTCGGGGAGACGAGCCAGCGGCAGCAGCGCGAAGCGCCAGGCCTCGCGAACGCCGAGCTCGTCGTCGAGCTGGGCCTGTAGCGTAGCGTGCCCTCGTTCGATGCGAGTGCCCACCGATTCGAGCGGACCCTAGAGGCGCGTGTGCGAGCTCGACGTGCTCGAGCGCTTCGAAGTCGGGAACGAGGACTGGCTCAGGCGGACCGGGTCCGCGCCAGGCGGTTGCGTCAGCGCACTGAGGTCACGACGCCGGGCTCGAGCTCCAGCGGGGTCCGCAGCGCCACCTCTCCGCCTCGGTAGAAGACGAGCTCGGTCGCGGCGTCCGAGACCTCGAACGTCGGCCAGGTCGATGCATCGCTGAGCGAGGTGAGCTTCCGAACGCTCGTCATGCCCGACTCGAAGGCGGTCAGGACGACGACCTCGCCGGCTGAGTCGATCGCCTCGACGGAGTCGAAGCCGTTGAAGCGCTCGCGTTGGAGCTGGAAGCGGTGTAGCCGCTCGACCGGGAGTTCGAGCCCCGTCGTCCGCCCGGCTTCAAGCGGGAACGTCACTTCCTTCACGCCGGCGCTGCGAACGACGAGGTCGAGGTAGGCGTGCGGGGTGTCGGCGAAGTCGAAGTGACCCGTCTCGTCCGTTCTGCCGAGCGGGAGCGGGAGGGTGAATCGACTGCTCGGGCTCTCGTGGAGGGTGAAGCCGAGCTCCAGCGTCGCCGCCGCCACGCCGACGCCATGTCGGTCGACGACTTGTCCCTCGAGCCGCTTCAGTCCCGTGCCGGTCGGGAGGACGAGCTGGATCTCGTCGGAACCCGGCGTGACGCGTTCGATCCGCGCGGCGAGGAAGGTCTCCATCTCGAGCACGCGCAGGCCGTAGCTCTCCCGGAAGAGCCCGTCGTAGACGAAGCGTCCCTTCGCGTCCGTCTGGATGCCCATGGACGTGCGCCCGCCCAGGACGTCCTCCGCGAGCGCGCGGGGCCCTCCGAGGGATTGTCCTCCTTCCAGGTAGACGTACGCACCCTCGACGGGCTTGCCACTCTCGTCGACGACGACGCCCCGGATCGCTCCGGTCGGCTCGCCGATGCGCAGGACGAGGTCCTGCCCCGCCTGCGGATCGTCTCGCAGTCGCTCCTCGAGGCCATCCAGGAACGCGGGCGCGTAGCCCGGCTTCAGGACGCTGAGCCGCGAGCCTCTCCAGAGTCGGTTCGCTTCGATGCGGAACCGGCCTGCTGCGTCGGTGGTCTCGTCCTGATGGCCGATCATCACCTGCGCGTCGGCCACCTCGCGACCGTTGCCGTCGAGGACCGTCCCCGTCAGCAGGTGGGCTCCATTCCCCGATGGACCGGTCAGCCGCAGCTCGAGCGCCTCGCGCGGCCGGGAGTCGACCAGCAGCTCCGCCGAGCCGTGCCGCTTGGATCTGGCGCGCAGGATCAGCCCGGAGACCACGGGGATGCGCGGCGCTCGAAAGCTCCCGTCGGCGTCGGAGACGTTGAGCTTCCAGCGGTCGTAGGCGTAGCCGACGCGGTAGTACTCATCGAAGGTGTCCTCGAGCACGAGCGGAAAGCCCCGGATCCCGTCGAGGGTCGCGTGGGCCGTGAGCTCGACGTCCTGAGCCACGTCTCCATCGGCTGCGAGGACCCAGCCCGCGAGCGGCGCGAGCGGGACCACGACGAAGAGCCGTTCGGGCTCTCCGCCGGCCGGGACGTGGAGGCGGCTGCCGAGCAGCGTCAGCCCTTCGTCCGCGGTCGTTACGTCGAAGCCACTGAAGGGCAGCGTGCCCTGGACTCGACCTTCCGCGTCGCTCGTGATGTCCGTCGCGTGCGGACTGTTGCCCTCGAGCGCGGCGAGCAGTCCGGCCCGGTCCTTCGACTTCGGAAACAGGTTCTCGAGCAGCTCCGGACGCTCGCGGATCGCGTCATGGAGCTCCTCCGTGATGCGCACTCGCGTCGCGCCGTCCTCCAGCCACTCGTCGAGGAGTCGAGGCGAGCGGAGATCGAAGTAGCGCAGCGTCACGTCGGGCAGCGGCGCGCCGGCGGCGTCTACGATGCGGCCCGTGACCTCGGTACCCATGGCTGCGCTCGCGCCCTCCGCGACCTCGGCGGGCGCCGGTTCGCTGGGCTCGACGGCGCGCTCGATGCGGGTGCTCTCCGGGGCCGCGGCCGTGAGTTCGGTCTCCTGGGCGAGGGCGGGCAGGCTGCTCTCCTCCGGCGCGCGCAGCGCCAGCTCCTGCTGCTCGACCGGCGCGGACTCGTCGCTCAACTGGAGGAACGCGAGGGCTCCAATGAGCGCGACGATCGCGGCGAGGCTCCACTTCAACATGAGAATCGATCCACCGATGGAGGGAAGGAGCGCCGCGGAGGTCGCGGCGCCCTCGGGGAGACGAGCCAGCGGCAGCAGCGCGAAGCCCCAGGCCTCGCGACCGCCGAACTCGTCGTCGAGCCGGGCGCGCAGCTTGGCGTGCCCGCGCTCGATGTGTGTGCGCACCGTGTTGACCGGGCGCCCGAGGCGCCGCGCGATCTGCGCGGGCTTGAGCTCCTCGAAGTGCCGCAGCAGCAGCGTGCTGCGGTACGGCTCGTCGAGTTCGAGCAACGCATCGGTCACGCGCTTCTGGAGCTGGGCCTTCGCGAGCACGTCGGTGACGTCGGGAAGGGCCTCGCCGCGCGCCGCGCCGGCCTCGCGCACGCGCCGCCGGGCCTCGCTGCGACCGACGCTGCGCGCGGCGTTGCGCGTGACGACGGCCAGCCACGTTCGCAGGTCCGTCTTCGAACGCGGCGGCGTCTCCAGCGCGGCGCGCCACGTCTCCTGGACGACGTCGTCGGCTCGATCGGGGTCGAAGACCAGGCTGCGAGCGAGCCGACGCACCCAGTCGGTGTGCTCGAGTAGCGCTTCGGGGGAGATCGAGGTGTCGGCGTCCATGGCGTGCGCCGAGGAGACGTCACGGACCCGGGAATCGACTCGCCTCGATCCAAAGAA
>CAYGST010000143.1:0-9901 GCA_964352415.1 uncultured Planctomycetaceae bacterium
TCCCGGACGCGTCCTCGCGACCGTCTGCCGCCGCGGCGACGTCAGCGGCGGTGAAGTCGGATCGATCGCAGTGCACCCCAACGCCTCGACCTTCGACGTTCACTCGAGCGTGGCGGAGCGCTTCGAGGACCTCGCCTCCCGCCGCGACCGTCGCGATCCGAAGACGATGATTCGCCGCGACCGCGGGCCGCGTCCGAGCGGCGCGCGCGGCGGACGCTAGCGCCCGGGAGCTTCGGATCCAGGGCACCGGCCGCCCGTTGCGGACTTGCTGTCGACATCCGGGCTGGATCGGCGATCGAGTGCGCAGGCGACTCCGTGGATCTGCCCTGGATCGAGAGCGTTGACGCGCGGTGGAGGGCGGCGGCTTGCTGGGGAACGAAGTTCACCACGGGCCGCCAGTTGCGCGACGTCGCGCCGCGCAACGGAGCGAACCGCGGGGCGGCGTTGCAGGGCGCTACCCCGCGTTCGTTGCCGCTCGCGGTCGTGCGGGCGGTCGGCTTCGTCCCATCTCGCTGGGTGAGCTGCGCGGCCCCGGCAGGGGGGGGACACAGGGTGACCTGAATGTCCGTCAACTCGGCGCCGAGGCTGGCGCAGAACCGTCGATCAGATCGACGAGGGCGTTCGAGATTAGGGGGCTCATTCAGGAAACGATCGTCACGAACAATACTGCACATGAGCCAGCCACAAGACCCCACGGTCGGATCCGCCCCGAGCCCCGTCAACGGAGCCCAGGCGAGTGCCGCTACCCCCTCCGAGTCCTCCGGCGCCCGCCGCTGGAGCTTCTTCAGCAACCACGCCCACGTCCTCGTGGCCCTCGCCGACCAGCCCGGCGCCCGCATGCGGGACCTGGCCGATCGCATCGGGATCACCGAGCGCTCCGTACAGCGGATCGTCGCGGACCTCGAGGCGGGGGGACTGATCGAGCGTCACCGGGAAGGGCGCCGCAATGCGTACGTCCTGCACCTGGACCAGCCCTTGCCGCACCCCCTGGAGACGAATCTCGCACTCAGCCGCCTGATCGAGGTGAGCCGCGCCGACTGATCCAGCGACTCCGCCCCCCCGCGAATTGAAATTTTCGCCGCCGCGCACTCGCGCGGCGGGGGGCGGAGTCAGACCCTGGCCGATCCCTGATGACGACTTCAAGCAGCGACTTCGACGCGCGTGACGCCAGCGCGATCTCCGCCCTCACGCGACTGGCGATCTCCGACGGGCATTGGAAGGAGAGCGAGGACGAGCTCCGCTCGGATCTCGAGATCGCCCTGCGCGAGCAGGGCGACGTCCCACTCCCCAAGCTCGACCGCCTCGCGCTGGCCGCTTGCACGGCCGGTCTGCGCGCGAGCATCGTCGAGGCCGACCTGCGCTCGGCGCTCGACGTAGTCGAGCGCGGCGCGTCGCTGCTCGGCGATGTCGCGACCGGCGATGGCTCCGACGTGTGGATTGCGCTCTACGAGCGCAGCGCCACCGGCGTCAAGCGGCTGCGCTTCGAGAACGGCGAGGTGATCGAAGGGGAGATCCCCGTCGAAACCCTGGCCGATGAGCTGGGCCGCATCACGTCGGAGACCGTGCGCTGGCTCGTCATCCAGCCGATCCCAGTAGAGGAGGCGACGGCCGCGTCCGCGCCGCCGACCAAGCCGATGCCGCCGCTGAAGCGCCTCGCGCGGCTGTTCTGGCCCGACCGCCGCGACCTGTTCGCGGTCGTGCTGTTCGCGATGACCACGGGCACCCTGCTGCTCGCCACGCCGATCGCCGTGCAGGCGCTCGTCAACTTCGTGGCCCTCGGCGGCGCGCTGCCGCCGCTGATCGTGGTCGCGGTGCTGCTGTTCCTCGTGCTCGCGATCGCGGGCGTCCTGAGCGCCATCCAGGCCTGGATCGTCGAGGTGCTGCAGCGGCGGCTGTTCGTCCGCATGGTCGCGGACCTCGGTTCGCGCCTGCCGCGCCTCTCCTACGACGTCTACGACAAGCGCTTCGGCCCCGAGCTGGTCAACCGCTTCTTCGACATCGTCACGATCCAGAAGACGGGCGCGGGCCTGCTGCTGGACGGCCTCGGCATCCTGCTCAGCGTCACGGTCGGACTGATCGTGCTCGCCTTCTACCACCCCTTGCTGCTCGCGTTCGACATCCTGCTGCTCGGCGCGATCGCGCTGATCGTTCTCGGTCCGGTGCTGCGCGGCGTGCGGACGGCGATCGATGAGAGCAAGGCGAAGTACGCGGTGGCGGCGTGGCTCGACGAGATCGTGCGCCAGCCGCTCTTGTTCCGCTCCGGCGGCATGGAGCCGTGGGTCTTCTCGGAGACCGACCGGGTCGCTCGCAACTACATCGAGAAGCGCGTGCTGCACTTCCGCGTGCTGTTCGGGCAGATCATCGGCGCCGTGGCGCTGCACACGATCGCGAGCACCGTGCTGCTCGGCATCGGCGGCCTGCTCGTGATCCAGGGCAGCCTGACGCTAGGCCAGCTCGTGGCTGCGGAGCTGATCGTGACGATGATCGTCAGCTCCGTCGCGAAGATGGGGAAGCACATCGAGAGCTTCTACGACCTGATGGCGGCGACCGACAAGGTCGGTCAGCTGCTCGACCTGCCCGTCGAGGCCGAGGAAGAGGATCCGCCGCTGACCGGCAAGCAAGGCGCCGGCGCCGACCTCGAGCTCTTCGACCTCTCGCGCATGCGACCGGGTGCGAAGCCGCTGTTCCAGGGCATCAGCGTCACCGTGCCCTCCGGCGGGAGCCTCGGCGTCACGGGGCCGAGCGGCGCCGGGAAGACGGCGCTGCTGGAACTCCTGTGGGGCCTGCGCCAGCCGGACCGGGGCACGATCCTGATCGACGGACGCAGCGTGCGCGACCTCACGCCGCGCGAGCTGCGCCGCACGACGACCCTCGTCTCCGAGGTGGAGATCCTGTCGGGCAGCATCCGCGAGAACGTCCGCCTCGGACGGCCCGGTGTGTCCGAGGAGGCCGTGCGCGACGCGCTGCGTCGCGTGGGTCTGCTATTCGACGTGGAGCGCCTGCCCGACGGGCTGGACACGCAGCTCAACACGCGCGGCTGGCCGCTGTCGGCGGGCGAGGTGCGCTGCCTGCAGATCGCGCGCGTGCTCGCGAAGCCGCCGCGGGTGCTGCTCCTCTCCGAGGTCTTCCAGCAGCTGTCCGGCGAGCGGCGCGACGCGCTGCTCGACGTGGTCTTCGATCCGGAGGCCGCCTGGACCCTGATCGTCGCCTCGAACGCTCCCGACGTGCTCGCCCGCTGCGGCCGCGTCCTCGAGCTGCCGAGCGGAACCGAGCGCGAGCCGGCCCTGGTCGGAACCAGCGCCAACGACGAGTCCTGAACGAGTATCACCGACCGAACGATGTCCACCACCACCTTCGTCAACTCGCTCCCGCTGACGTCCCTACGTCTCGTGCGCCCGCCGCGCGCGGTGCGCAAGCTCGCCACCGCGATCGTCGGCCTGTTCCTCGTCCTGCCCGTCGTCCTGCTCGTCGCCCCGTGGCAGCAGAACGTGCCGGCGTCCGGGCGCGTCACCGCGGTCGATCCGCTCAACCGCACGCAGATCATCCCCGCGCCGGTGACGGGGCGCCTGGTCGAGGTCTACGTGCAGGAGGGCTCCTTCGTTCGTGCGGGGGAGGAGCTCGCCAAGATGGCCGACCAGGACTCGGGCTACCTGATCCGGCTCGAGAGTCAGGTCCTCCTGACGAACGATGAGGTTCGCGCCGCGAAGGAGTCGGTCGAGCGCTACGACGAGCAGCTCGAGCTGCTCGTTCAGGCGCGGGAGGACAAGATCATGTCGGCGAATGCCGACCTCAATGCCGCCCTCCAGAAGGTCACCCAGGCGGAGCGCGAGCTCGAAGGCCTCGAGTACGACCGGGACCAGAAGCAGCTCGACTTCGAGCGCAAGCGCAACCTCTTGCCCGATCAGGTCGTGTCCGAGCTCGAGTTCCAGAAGGCCGAGGCGGACTACAAGCGCGCGAAGGCCAAGGTCGAGGAGGCCAAGGCGAAGGTCGAGGAGGCCCGCGAGAACGAGCTGGGCAAGGGAGCCGACCTCGCGAACGTGACCAGCGCGGAGAGCGCGAAGATCCAGAAGACGCAGTCCGAGCGCCTGGACGCCGAGCAGAAGCAGGCCACGGCCGAGCGCAAGCTGAACGACGCCAACACCGTCCTCGAGCGCCAGAAGAACCAGTCCGTGTTCGCCGAGCGCGACGGCTACATCCAGCGCGTGCACGCAGCGGGCTCCGCGAACCTGCTGGCCCAGGGCGAGCCGTTGATCGAGCTCGTGCCCATGACCGACGACCTGGCCGTCGAGCTGTGGGTGCGCGGCATCGACGCGCCGCTCGTGGTGCCCGGCCGCAAGGTGCGCCTGCAGTTCGAGGGCTGGCCCGCCGTGCAGTTCGCCGGCTGGCCGTCCGTCGCCGTCGGCACCTTCGGCGGCGTCGTCAGCGTCGTCGACTCCTTCGGCAACAGCGAGGGCAACGTGCGCATCCTCGTCGTCCCCGACCCGGAGGACGACCCGTGGCCCGAGCTGCCGTACCTGCGCCAGGGCGTGCGCGCGAATGCGTGGCTGCTGCTGGACACCGTGCGCCTCGGCTACGAGTTCTGGCGTCAGCTGAACGCCTTCCCGCCGACCGTCAGCGGCCCCGGCCCGCCCAAGACCGACATGAACTCGGACGGCAAGGACAAGGCGAAGTCGCTCAAGGCCTCCAAGGCGAACGGGAACTCGGACAAGTGAGGTCGACCCCCAAGCTCTGCGCCCTCCTCGTCCTGGTCGGCGTGGGCTGCCGCACGGCCAACCCCGAGATTCCCGATCGGCCGGCGCCGGTGAAGGTCGAGGTGTACGACCGCCTCGACCTGTCGACGGGCGGCTCGCTCGAGCCGACCCCCCCGGTGCTCGGCGTGATCGCGACGACCGCGGAGGCGGCTGCGGCGCTGCCCGAGGGTGGATTGCAGCTCGAGGACGTGCTCGCGTCCGTCGAGCGGCACTTCCCGCTGATCCTCGCGGCGGAGCAGGAGATCGACATCGCCGAGGCCCGCGCGCTGCGGGCGCGCGGCGCGTTCGACACGCGGCTGCGCGCGGATGGGCGCAGCGATGCGCTCGGCTTCTACGAGAACGATCGGCTCGACGTCGAGCTGGAGCAGCCGACGCGTCTGTGGGGCTCGACGTTCAGCGGCGGCTACCGGGTCGGCAAGGGCGACTTCGCCGTGTACGACGGCGAGGAGAAGACGAACGATGCGGGCGAGCTGCGCCTCGGCGTGAAGGTCCCGCTGCTGCAGGGCCGCGAGATCGACAAGCGACGAATCGCCGAGTGGCGCTCGCGCTCGATGCGCGCGCCGAGCCCCTGATCCTGAAGAAGCGCCTCGAGGTCACCGAGAAGGCGGCGGCCGCCTACTGGCGCTGGATTGCCTGGAGCCAGACCCGCGAGATCGCGCGTCTCCAGCTCGGCCTCGCGGAGGACCGTCAGGCGCAGATCGTGCGAGGTGTGGAGGAGGGGCAGTTCGCCCCGATCGCCATCGACGAGAACCAGCGTCTGATCGTCGATCGCCGGTCGAAGCTGCTGAAGTCGCAGCGCGGCGTCGAGAAGTCCGCGATCAAGCTCTCGCTCTACTGGCGCGACGCGGAGGGCTGGCCCCTCGTCCCGTCGGACACCGGGGAGTCCGTGGACTTCCCGAGCGCGCGCAACCCCGTCGAGATCTTCGTCCCCGGCGACGTCGAGCTCGCGCTCGCGCAGAGGCCCGAGCTGCGCGCGATCGAGCTGGAGATCGCGAGCCTCGAGCTCGATCGCTCCCTCGCCCAGAACGACCGCCTGCCCACGCTCGACTTCGGCGTGAAGGCCTCGCAGGACTTCGGGGACGCCGCGAGCAACCCGGACGACAAGGAGGACCTCGAGCTCAAGGCGCTCGTGACCCTCAAGGTCCCGCTGCAGCGGCGCGCGGCGATCGGCAAGCAGCGCGAGGCCGAGGCGAAGATCGTCAAGCTGCAGCGCGAGCTCCAGTACGGCCGAGAGCTGACCACGAGCGCCGTCCAGGACGCCGTCTCGGCTCTGACGCAGAGCTGGGCCCAGCTCGAGCAGGCGCGCGAGAACGAACGGCTCACGATCCTCTTGGCGGCGGCGGAGCGCACCAAGCTGCGCGCCGGCCAAAGCGATCTCTTCCGCGTCAACATCTTCGAACAGCAGGCCGCGGTGGCGGCCGCCGGGGTCGTCGAGGTGCTCGAGGAGCACTTCCGTTCGCTCGCGCGCTATCGCGTCGTGCTCGGCGTCCCGTTCGCCGCCGAAGGCCTGCTGCCGCCGGCACGCTAAGTCACGGGGACTCGAGCTCCGCCCGTCGCGCGACGGGCGGGGCCCGGGCGCACCGGGCTAGAGCCGCCCGGCGAGCGGCGCGATCGTCGCCGCCACGCGCGCCGCAGCGTCCCAGTCGCGCGCGTCGCCCGTCGGCGAGAACTGGTTCGCGGTCACCCCGCCGAAGAGCACCCCGGAGACGCGCAGCTTCTCGCGCGTCGATCCGCGCCAGACCGCCGCGCCCGAGCTCACGTCGAGCAGCTCGATGGTCAGGGTCCCGAACTCGACCTGCTCGGCGACGTGCCCCGTGATGAACGGGTCGCTCTCGACGTTCTCGACCGAGATCTCCGTCACGTACGAGACGATCAGGTCCGCCTCGGCGAGGGGCGTCTTGCGTTGCCCCACGCGCGCGAGCTCCGCGTCGATGGCCTGGCGGATCGCGAAGTCGAGGTCGCGGTCGGACTGGCCCGGGTTCTCGTCGTCGAGCCACGCGAAGGTCGCGAAGCGCCCGGGGGCGACCTCGGCGAGGAACTCGCCCTTCGCCATCGGGGTCGAGCCGCAGCCACCGAGGAGCAGCCCGGCGATCAGGACGAGCCAGCGGAGAGCGGTGAAGCGGGGGGCGACAGGGGCGGCTTGGTGCATGTTGCGATGCGTGCGTTTTGGAGCGGCGACTCGCAGAGAGTAGTCGAGGACTCGCGCCGCTCCAATCCTCCGCCCGCTCAGGCGCGTTCGACGAGCTCGACCGTGTCGGAGAGGTGCAGGGTGACCTGGGCGCGCAGCTCCTCGGCCAGGCGCTCGAACAGTCCCGAGGACGGAGAGGTCGAGCGCCACGCCAGCGCGTGGACGCGCTCCATGCGCTCGCCCTCGACGGTCGCGACGCGGAGCTCCGCGGGCTGGTGGATCTCCGAGCGCACGTAGAGCGCGGGCAGGAAGGCGATGCCCATGCCCATGACGACCATCTGCCGCAGCGTGTCCAGGCTCGTGCCCTCGTAGTCGCGCAAGAGGTGCGCGCCGAAGCGATCGCAGAGCTCGGCGATCTGGCGGTGGAACAGGTGGTGCTCCTCGAGGGTCAGCACGGGCTCGCCCTTCAGGTCCGCCGGCTCGATGCGGGCCTTGCCCGCGAGTCGGTGCTCGGAGGAGAGCACCAGCTGGAGCGGCTCGGTGAAGAGGGGCACGACGACCGGGTCACCGGCCACCAGCGGCAGCGCCGTCAGGATCAGGTCGTGCTGGCCCCCGATGAGGTCGTCCTCCAGCAGCCGGGGCGCGCCCTCGCGCACGAAGAAGCGCAGCGCTTCGAAGCGCCGGTGGATCTCCGGCAGCACGTGGGGCAGCAGGTAGGGCCCGACGGTCGGCGTCACCCCGAGGCGGTAGGTGCCCGCGGGTTCGCGGGTCGCCACCTCGGCCTGGTCGCAGAGGCCCTGGACCTCCTGCAGAACGGCGCGCGCCCGCGCGCAGAGCTCGCGACCCTCGGGGGTCAGGGAGGTGCCGGCGCGCGAGCGCTCGAACAGCTGCACCCCGAGCCCCGCCTCGAGCGCGGCCACCTGAGCGGTGAGCGTCGGCTGAGTGATGCGCAGCCGCGCAGCGGCCCTTCGAAAGTGCTGCGTCTCCGCCAGGGTGACGAAGTACTGGAGCTGGCGCAGGGAGGGCGGCTTGGACACGGGCGCGGGCGACGGTCTGATAGGGGAACTCTATCAAAGGAGGTCCATCTTGTCCGACTTCTCTATCGTAGGTTGATCGCTCGCGCACGACGCGCGTCGTTCTGCCGCCGCCGCCGCGCACCCCACCCGCACTTGCCCGCATGAAGTTCGTCCAGGACCTTCGCAACGACCTGCCCGCTGGCCTGGTCGTCTTCTTCGTCGCGGTTCCCCTGTGCCTCGGGATCGCCCTCGCCAGCGGGGCGCCCCTGTTCTCCGGCCTGATCGCGGGGATCATCGGCGGCCTCGTCGTCGGAGCCCTGAGCGGCTCGCCCCTCGGCGTCTCCGGCCCCGCTGCGGGCCTCGCCGTGATCGTCCTGCAGGCGATCGACAGCCTCGGCTTCGAGGTCTTCCTGGTCGCCGTGGTGCTCGCCGGCGCGTTCCAGATCGTGCTGGGGATCCTGCGCGCCGGGGTGCTCGGCTACTTCTTCCCCTCGTCGGTGATCCGCGGGATGCTCGCCGGGATCGGGATCATCATCGTCCTCAAGCAGATCCCGCACGCCGTCGGCTACGACGCCGACCCGATGGGCGAGGTGCAGTTCAATCAGCCGGACGGCGCGACGACGTTCTCGGAGCTCGGACACCTCCTGCAGGACCTGACGCCGAACGCCGTGCTGGTCTCCGTGCTCTCGCTCCTGATCCTGATCTTCTGGGACAAGGTGCTCAGCCACCGCGGGCGCGTGTTCAAGCTGGTGCAGGGACCGCTCGTGGCCGTCGCCTTCGGTATCTCCTACCAGGCGCTGACGTCGCGCTTCGCGCCCAGCTGGTCCTTCGCCCCGGAGCACCTCGTCGCGGTGCCCGTGACCTCGAGCCTCGCGGAGTTCAAGGAGCTGCTCGTGTTCCCGGCCTGGTCGGCGCTCTCCCAGTCGGCCGTCTGGATCACCGCGCTGACGATCGCGGTCGTCGGAAGCCTCGAGACGCTGCTCTGCCTCGATGCCACCGACAAGCTCGATCCTCAGAAGCGCGTCACGCCCGCGAACCGTGAGCTCCTGGCGCAGGGCGTGGGCAACATGCTCTCCGGCTGGATCGGCGGCCTCCCGATCACGCAGGTCATCGTGCGCAGCTCCGCCAACATCCAGTCGGGTGGCCGCACCAAGACGTCGGCCATCCTGCACGGCGCGATCATGTTGCTCTTCGTCGTCGCGCTCCCCGGGGTCATGAACCTCGTCCCGCTCTCCGTGCTCGCGGCGATCCTGTTCGTCGTCGGCTACAAGCTGGCGACGCCCGCGCTGTTCAAGCGCATGTACGCTCTCGGCTGGGAGCAGTTCACGCCGTTCCTCATCACGATCGCCGGCATCGTGTTCACCGACCTGCTCAAGGGCATCTCGCTCGGCCTGGCCTTTGCGATCCTCATGATCTTGCGTCGCAACTACATGAACTCGCACTTCCTGCACCTGGAAGAGCGTGACGACGCGAGCGGCCACCGCGTGCGGCTGACGCTCGCGGAAGAGGTGACGTTCCTCAACAAGGGCGCGATCCTGCGCGAGCTCAGCGGCATCCCGGACGGCTCGATCGTGACGATCGACCAGACCGGCAGCTACGCGATCGACCAGGACGTGCTCGAGGTCATCGATGACTTCAAGCACTCCGCGCCCGACCGCAACATCACCGTGGAGGTCCTCCGCAGGTCTGGGCTCGACGAAGGGGCTGCGCTGCAGGTCGGCTGAGAGCGCCTCGAGGCCTCCACGCGCGCATCGCCAAGGACTCCGCGAACGAGGGCGTGCTCGGCTGCCTCGAGCTCGCCTGCGAGGCGGCTGGCCCGTAGCCGGCCGCCTCGACGTCACGGGTCAGCGCAGCCGAGCGCGGTACAACCCGCCCGCCATCCCGCCGCAGTACAGGCCCACTGGCGTGATCGCAAGGGACAGCGCGAGCCCCGTCGGAGCCGGCTCGGCGCTCCAGGTGGCGCCGAAGTCGTCCGAGCCGTAGAGCTTCCCCGCGACCCCGCCCAC
>CAYGST010000144.1:0-9862 GCA_964352415.1 uncultured Planctomycetaceae bacterium
GCCCCCTCGCCGCCCCTGCGCTCTCCGCCGCAGGCCATTGAGCGACGAGCCCGGGCCTCTCCACGCCCCAACTCCCGAGGCCAGCCCGAACGCGAGGGGCAACGGCGTCGTATCGACGTTCAAGGACGAGCGCGCACGTGACCCCGAGTTCGCCGCCGCGTGGGACGAGGCGCTGGAGGAGCACGCCGATTCGCTCGTTGCCGAGCTGTACAGGCGCGCGACGATCGGCGACGCCGTTCCGATCGTGTCGCCCACTGGCGAGTTCGTCGGGTTCAAGCACAACCGCTCGGACACGCTCCTCCTCGCGGCGGTTCGCGCGCACCACGCACTATTCACGCCGCGCACGCAGACCGAGGCGTCCGTCGAGCAGACCACGCGCGTCGAGCGTTCCAAGAACAGCCTCGACCTCGAACAGCTCTCGCCTGAGAACCAGGACAAGCTCCTGGAGATCATCCAGTCCGAGCGAGCGCGCCGCGAAGGCCCGAAGCCCGCACGAAACGGCACCCCCCGACCGATCGCCTACCGATCCCGGAGAAGCATCGGTGACGGCTGCCACCCCGCACACCTCGGCACTGGAACTCCAGGGCCACGGCGACCTTCCGAGGAGGAAGCTCGTCCAACTGAACACGCCCCGCACGGCTTCTTGTCCGGCGGCCTGCGGAGCGTCGAGATCCCGACGGTCATCGGGACATCTCCTCGGGAGCCCAGCGTCGAAGCACCGCCCGGCGCTGGGCTCCCACCTACACCCCGGGGCCTCGGCTTCCTCACCCCGGGGTTCGGCTGATCGCCGCCGGGCTCGGCCTTTTTTGCATGGGGTGCCGAGCCCACCTTCCATCCCCCACGAGCCGGACGACCAGAGCCAGACTGAAATGAACACCACCACCAAGGCCAAGGACCGCGCGGCCGAGCTTCGCGCCGCCCTCGACACCACCTCCTCCGACCTCACCGCCGCGCGTGCCTCCCTGGGCGAGGCCATCGCCGACGGCGACGACTCCGCCGCCACCGAGGCCCGCGCCGAGGTTGCGCGCCTTGAGCGTCTGCTCGGCGAGTTCGAGGCAGCCCTCCCCGTGGCCGAGCGCCGCGCGCGCGAGGCTGCCCAAGCCGAGGCCCAGCGCCAGCAGAGAGTGCGGGAGAGGGCAGCTAACGCTGCGAGGCGGGCGCGCCTGTCCCAAGTCAAGCGGGTCGACAAGGCGATGGCTGCCCTCGGTCGCGAATACGACAAGCTCCTCGCGATGGAGACCGGCGGCACCGGCGCCGACGCGGGCCACATTGCCCGGCGCACGCGCTACACGGCGCGCGGGGCCTTCGCGCACTTCGCATCGGCGCTCTCCCGCGTGCTCGACGTGCCGGTGATCCCGGCCATGCACCGCAGGCCGCTCGCCGAGAGCGAGTCCGGCCTGATCCGCGAGTTCGCCGAGGACGAGGGTGATGAGTGAACTTGCGCTCTGCTTGGTCGCCGACGCCGTTGCTGTCGGCGCTGGCCGCTCCGCCCCGATGGCACGGCGCGTGACTACGCCGTCGCGGCGCTGGAGTTTGCCGCATCGCGCGCGGAGCCGGGCGAGGACGCCCACGCCGCGCTCCTCCGACTGATCCTCGACGGCCACGCCATCGTCGAGGTGCTGTACGCCTGCGCCGAGCGCGCCGACAACCAATGAACCAACCCAAGCGCAAGCGCAGGATCCTCCGCTCCCTCGACCTCGCCGAAGTCTCGGCGGTGGATCGTCCCGCACAGGAGGGAGCCGGGGCCATCCTCCGGAAGAACCAAGGAACCAACATGAACAACCACGATGAGGTCGTGCGGGATGCCCGCGCCGTCCGCGACGACGGCGCGCAGCCCCGCTACGAGGTCTACGAGTACGAGTGCGCCCTGCTGACCTTGGCGCGCGAGGAGCAGCGCCTCTCCGAGGACGGCATCGCCGAGGCCCTCACCCGGATCGCAGCCGGGACCAACGACGACGCCAACGCCCGGATCTTCGCGTCGGGCAGGAAGCGTGACGCCGAGGCCGCCGCCACCGTCGGCAAGTCCGCGCCGTCGCCGACCGCCGCCGACGCCGACGCCGAGTGGGTCTCGAAGTCCGGCGCCGCGCCGTGCTACACGCGCGACCGCTACGAGGACGAGATGCTGGCCATGAGCAAGCAGCTCGCCCGCCCGGGCGAGGACACGGTGAGCGCGTTCGCGCGGCTCGCTGGCGAGGGCCACTTCGACGACCTGTACGCCGCCGGGGAGCGCGCCGACGCCGCCGAGGCCGAGGCCGAGGCCGCGATGGCGAAGGCCGCGCCGGACGACCGCTTCTACCCGCTCCTGATGGACCTCGCCTCGATGCGCAAGCGCGCCGGGGAGACGATCGAGGCCGCGTGCGCCCGGCTCCTGGAGGAGGACCCGACCGTGCGCGACGCCTACGCCGCTGCCCAGGGAATGTAGTGCGTGACCCGCTCTCGAAGCTCAGCCCGGCGACGCACCGCGTGATCGCTGCGGCGCTCCTCCGCGAGCGTGCCCATCCCGGAAAGCCGATGCCTGTCGGGATGGTCGAGCGTCTGTGTGAGCAAACGGGCGCGAGCCTCGGAGCGTGCCTCGCCATCATCCTTGGGCTCGCCCGTGACGGGCGCAGCGGGGAGCTGGTCAGGATCGGCACAGAGGGGTCGAGGATCGCCGTCCCCGACGACGAGACCGAGGCCGCACTCGACTGGCGCGAGCGGATTGACCCGAGTTGATGGGCGACCTTCCCGAGCGGGAGGTCACGCGCCCCAGCGACCGGCACGGCGAGCCACCGACCCGCTGGCTCGCGACCTCCACGCGGTAGGCGCTCGTCCGCACTGCCCATGATCGCCCAGCCCTCTGCGCGCTCCCGCGCCGCCCGCCGCCAGTGGCGCGACCCGCTTGCTCGAGCACGCCTCCTCTGCGGACAGATCCTCGCCGCCGCCCTGGGCAGCCTCCGCAATCCCAGCGACGCCCGCGCGATCCGCATGCAGTTCGGACTCGGCAGCGGGCCGCCCATGACGATGGCCGACATCGGCCGCGAGTTCGGAGTGACCGGTACGCGAGTGCAGCAGCTCGTCAGCCGTGGCCTCGCCGAGCTTGGTCACCTGTTGGGCGAGCAGGGCCGCAGGAAATCCGGTCGCCAAGGTCCGCCTCCCACCGCCACGTCCCGCCACTTGTGAGGAGTCCACGCCCCGCGCCCGTGGAGGGGCCACCATTGGGTGAAGCCCGAGCGGTTCACGCGGCGCTCGCCGCGCCACCTTGGGCGCCGGACCAACGTGCAAGGAGGCAACATGCCTACCAACACCGACTGGCTCGCAGTCGCACGCGAGCAGCTCTACACGGCCCGCGACCACGACGGGGAGCTGGGCCACTTCCTGCGGGGACTCGAAGGCGACCGCGATGCAACCGCCCGCCTGAGCCCCAACACCTACGAGCAGCTGCGCCACTGCCTATTGGGCGACGAATCGGACCCCAACATCCTCCTCGGCCCGACCGCCGATCTGGTCGGCTCCGACGGGGCCGAGGTGGAGGCATGGGCGTGCGATGTGACCGCCGCACCGAGCGGCGAGCCCCGCTGCTTTCTGTTCGTCGTGGTCGAGGGTGAGGAGGATCCCGTGTTCGCCGAGGACGCGCACACCGCCACCTGACCTGACCTCGAACGCGGTCCCTCTCGGCCCTACTCGCCCCTCCCGGCGGGTCGGGCCGCTCTCATTCCAGGAAGCGCCGCCGAACTGGCGCTCCCTGCGCGCCCCTGCCGCGCTCGCCGCCGGACCTGGCCTTCCGGGACCCCCGGCCGCCCGCGTGCCGGAGAGGGGCTCCGGCGAGGCCCTGCAGCCGACGCCCTACCGCTGCGACCGGTGCACGGCGTGCGTGATCCCCGGGGGATAGTCTGTTGGCCGCCAGTTCAGGAAAATCGTCTGGATGAAGGACGCCCCTCGGCCTCATCGTCACTCACCTTCCGGGGGAGCACTGTCGGGCAAGGCCGGTGCATCGCCTACGGCCCGAGCGCGGGTTCGAGTTAGTCTGAACCCCTTCCGTATTGCCGCGATTTGCTTGTCGAGGGCTGGCGCTTGTTTGCGAGCAAGCTCCAAGTCCTCGTGCTCCGGAGCAAGCTCGTAACCATCAATGATGTCGATATTCAGTATGCGATTCAAGTACATGGCGCCGGACTCAGCCGCACGTTCGATCTGCTCCTCGGCCTGACCGTCTTGCATTGCGGCATGTCGGATGGCGTGCATTGTGAGGAACGGCAAGTCCCTCAACTTCTGAACTAACGATGCCAGGCAGTCGGGAGGGTAGAGGTACTCGCCTCCTTCAAACAACTCGAATACGCGCTCAGAAGCTTGTTTGTCGTGTCGAAACTCAATCGGCTCCACATGAGGGATGCCTTCGAAATCTCGACCAGGATGTGGCGTGAAAGTGAACGCATGTTGGCGCGTAGGTCGAATCCCTGGCCCGAATCCGACTGGCTCAAAGAACTTGCTATAGCCAGGGCCAAAAGCCGTCCAGTCGAACCTGTACAAGACGCCTGCGCCCTCACCCTTCGGTTCCCACCTACCCTCCGCCGTGAAGCTCGCAACAGCGAAAAACGCCGCCACTTCAACGCGGGAGGTCAAGTCTAACTGAGCTGTAGGTATACCGTAGTGCTGTGCGAGCCCATCGAAGTGAACCGCGAAGCCGTGCTTATTAGAAACCTCAGTGAATGGGTGTGCCCGCAAGACAAGCTCAAGCTCAGCAGTGCGCACGCGCTGGAGGAGGAGGCGCGCGCGCACCTGATCTTTGTCATTGAAATCTACTCCCCGGAGCAATGACGGTAGGCAGGGTCGATAGCGCTGAGTCTGCCCCCGATACATGAACGATGGTTGAGTTCGTTCGAAGTCGTGGAGAGCTTCACTCGGGACGAACGTGAACCGCCCGTTCCAAAGCACTCCTTCGAACTCGGCATTGGTTCGATCAAACTGGCTTGGATGGAGTTCATCCAATGGCGGATCGTCCGCCCGCAGCCGGTCGAGGACATCAAGAATGTTCGGAGGTCTAGTGGGGACGTCCATGGGAGCTGCATTCTGGCAGTCGCGACGACGGTCTCGCCGAGTTTTCGCGCCAGAAACCTCGTTGGCCGCTCAATGGCCCAACGATCCGACGGGCCCCGGGGACGCCCGGCGGCGCGGACGCCGCTGGCGGCATCCTAGGCCCCCTCGAAGTCGCATTCCGGTCCACCCGGCGGCCCCGAGGCCCCCTGCCGACGACCGCTTACCGCGCCGCCACTGGGCCCCCATGCGGTCCAGCCCGCCACCAGCGCCGCCCTGGGCCGGGGACCTCCCGGCGGGGAAGGTGCTCCACGCCCGCCGTCTGACCGTGGGATTCAGGTTCGTCGCTTGTTAGGGTTTGGCTCCCAAATTCCACCGCTACGTTCCTCCCAATGTCGCGACTGACCAACCCAACCGACTTCATCCTCCAACGCGACGTGCGCGGCGAGGTGATCCCCCGCATCGGCCGAGAGCCGTGGGTCACGATCCACGATGAACTCGGCTGGGCCAGCGGGATCTACAGTGCCCTCGTGCCAGAAGCGAGCGTGCCGGAGGTCATTGCGACGCCCGCTTGGGAGCTGCACAAGGGCGACGGGGGCCGGGAGGTCTACCGGAACGACGAACACGGCCACTCCTACGAGCGGCTGAGCAGTCCGCACGGCGTCGAGCCAATCGTCTGGGTGCGGAGCTACGACGGCGTTCGCCCCGCACACCTGGAACTGTCCGAGGAGTACCGGCTGTTCCACAACCTGTTCCACGATCGCGACCGGGGCGAGTTCGTGCGCATCACCGACGACGGCGCGGAGGAGGTCGTCGGCCGCATCCAGGGGATGCGCTGCGAGCTTCGGCTCCGCGACATTCGGCAGTATCTCGCCATCAGGCGGATGTACCTCGCCGTGTACTTCCAGGTGTGGCGCGAGTCAGAGATCCCCGTGGAACAGCTGCCCGCCGACGAGGCCGGGCCGGCAGAAACCCGCGACGACCTCACCTGCTACGAGTTCGAGGCGTTCGAGGATCCGGCGAACAAGCCGGGGATCAAGACTGTCTCGAAGACCATCGGCAAGAAGCTCGTTCGGCCAGTGGCTCTGGAGTCTTGCGGCATCTGGCCGTACGAGGCGACGGAGACCTACGAGTCATTCGTCATCGACACGAACGAGGACGGCCGCAACGTAGAGCACACCTGCGATCCCGACGCGCTCGCCAACTATTTCGGCAAGAACCCCGGCGCGCCCCACTACCTGACGCCGGTGTTCTTCCGGCGGGCGGTGCTCACGAGGTACTTCGCGAACCCATCGAAGTACGCGATCCAGGACGGCCGGTTGCGGTGCGCTTCGCTGTGGTCGCTGAAGATCGACAACAATCACGCGGACCTTGTGTGCGTTGCACTTGGTGATCTTGGGCGCGAGCTGCCCAATGGGGAGCGGCCGCACTGGCGTGCGCACAACGTCCCGCCGGACGGAGCTGGAATTAGCGAGGTCAACTTCCGGCGCAACTTCCTGGGCGAGTGGACGGACGCCGAGGCACCGGACCTCGTGTTCAAGGCCATGTACGAGAGGCTCCACGAGCCTTGGGAGGCTCGCTTCGGCTGGCAGCTGTTCCGTCCACTCCACGAAGCTGACGCGCACTGCCTCGGGGCACTGCGCCGCCTGCTCGCCGAGGAGCAGGCCGAGTTCGACGATCAGGTCAAGAACCTGACCAAACTCCTCGTGGACGCCCTGAATGACGAAGCGATTCAGTCAGCGCTGCCCAGCAAGGTTAAGGACGAGAAGAGCATTGCGAAGCTCGCGCGGTGGCTCACGCAGGAAGGGCAGCCGAACGCGGCAGCGCACGTCGTGTTCCTCCGCGACCTCCAGGCGATCCGATCGCGTGGCGCAGCCCACAGCAAGGGCAGTGGCTACGAGGAGCTGTGGAAGCGGTTGGGCTACGAGGGTCGCCCACTCGCTGCTGTCTTCGACGAGATCCTCGCGCGCGCGGCGCGAACGCTGGACGAGCTTCGCACGTGGGCGGAGGCATCCGTCGCCGTGCAAACACCCGAACAAGGAGAGGGTGATGTCTGAGTGCGAGTTCTACGAGGTCGAGACGAAGAACATCCCCAGCCGCGAGATCCGGGGAGACCGCCAACGTCAAGCGCCGATCATCGCGCGGATGCCGTGGTGCGCTCATCCAAAGCACTCGCCGGTTGATCGCCTGATCGCTACTGGAACAATCGGCGGTGGGCGCAGGCTCCAGTGTGGGGGATCACTCGCGAAGTGCCCCCTCACCGAGGAGCAATTCAAGGACGTGTAGCCCTACCGAACTCCTCCCGGCCGCTGTGCCCGACCAGGCCACGCTCCAGTTCGTCTCCATGCCGCGCTGGTCACGCGACCTCCCCGCCCGGGAGATTGCTCACTACGGACTGGACTCGCGGCTTGGATTTCGGTAGCGCGTTTAGAATCATGAACACTCCGTGTTTCTCCCAGCGCCCGACAAGGAGGTAGCCCGTGGCCAGGTTCAATGCCAACGAGTTCAACCGCAAGATGCGGGAGGCCCAGCGCCGGGCGGAGCAGCAGTACAAGCGCGAGGTTGATCGCGTCAACCGCGCCAACAAGAGGGCTGTCGACGACTACAATCGCAAGGTAGCCGCGCACAACAAGAAAGTCGTGGCCGACCACAATCGGCAGGTTGCGGCACACAACCGGCGAGCGGACGCGCACAACAAAAAGGTGATCGCCGACCTCAACCGTCGGCTCCGCTCCGCAGCGAGCAGCGTTCGGTACACCGAGCCGGAGCGCCAGCTTGCCGATCGGGTGCATCGGGCAGTCGGGGCGATGGACTCCCGCGAGTACGACTCGTTCCTCAGCTACGCCCGCATCGACGGCGCCGACGTGGCCGGTGAGCTCCGATCGAACCTTGAGGGCCTCGGGGTCGCCGTGTGGTTCGACGAGGTTGCGATCATCCCCGGCCACAGCCAGTCGCTCCAGATGGACGCAGGACTCCGCAAGGCGCGGTCGGGAATCGCGCTGCTGACGCCTGCCTACCTGACTGGGCGGTTCTGGACCGAGCGCGAGCTTGGCGCGTTGCTGGGGAAGGAAACGCTGATCCCCGTCCTGCACAACGTCACCTTCGAGGACGTGAAGAAGTACAGCGGCATCCTTCCCGACCTCGCGGGCTTCACAACTGCGCAGGACTCGATCGCAGACATCGGCAGCAAGATCGCGGCGGCCGTGTTGCTTGACGAGGACGACGCGGCCTGAGATTGACCCGTCCCCCTGATCGCCGGGAATGAGTGGCTCATGGCCAAGAAAAGGAAGCGTTCGGTCGGGTCGGTAAAGGCCGAGCTGGTCACGAAGTCCCGAGAGGCCGCGCTGACGGCTATCCGGACCTTCAACGACCCGCAGGTCCAGTTCAAGTCGGAGACGTTCATCGTCCTGATGGTGATCGCGTGGACCTACCTCCTCCACGCCTTCTACAGGTCGAAGCGGATCGAGTACCGCTACTGTAAGCAGGGCCCGAGGCGGCGGAAGTTCGACCGGACGAAGCACGGCGCGTTCAAGTACTGGGAGCTGGAGCGCTGCCTGAACGAGCAGCGGTCACCGATCGACAAGGACACGGCGACCAACCTCCGGTTCCTCATCGGCCTGCGGCACGAGATCGAGCACCAGATGACGCGCTCTCTCGACGCATGGCTGAGCGGGCGCTACCAGGCCTGCGCGATGAACTACAACCGCTACCTCAAGAAGCTGTTTGGTGCGCGGCACGGGCTCGACGAGCTTCTGACCTTCAGCATCCAATTCGTGGAGCTGTCCGAGGAGCAGCTCGCGGGCAAGCGCCCCGAGGCCAGCATTCCGCCGAGGCTCCGGGCGTACATCGCCGAGTTCGACGCGGGGCTGACCCACGACGAGTACAACAGCGAGCACTTCTCCTACCGGATGCTCTTCAAGCGCAAGCTCGTCAACCGGCCTGGGCAGGCGGACAAGGTCGTCGAGTTCATCGACCCCGACTCCGAGGCCGCCAAGGCGATCGACAAGGAGTACTGGGTCAAGAAGGAGGTAGATCGGCCGAAGTTCCGCGCGAAGGACGTGGTTGCGGCGGCCAATACGGCCGGCTTCAAGAGGCTCAGCGTCTTCGGCAGCCACGTTGATATGTGGAAGGCGGAGGACGCGAAGAACCCAGGCAAGGGGTACGGAGTCGATGTCCAGGGGACGTGGTACTGGTACCAGTCGTGGATCGACCGAGTGCTGGAGCTTTGCGAGGCGGCAGGGGACAAGTACAAGTAGTGCTCGGCGCGCGACGCCATCGCCACCTACAACCAACGGATCGGGCCCTCAGATGAACGCCTGGGTAAACCAAATCTTCAAGTCGCAGATCGCGAAGCGCGGCGGAGTCGTCCGCCGCAAGATCACGTCTATTGAGAGGGAGTCCTCCCGAGCTGAGGTCAAGGCGGAGGCTCAGAGGCGCGGCTATCACATCGTCGAGCACGGCGATCAGTGGTTGATCTTCTGCGACAAGGCGTCGGTGAAGATCATCCTTTGACCGGCTACGCCGCCTCCGTCTCGCCCTCCGGCATCTTCGCATCCGCACGCGCCTTCCCCAGCAGGAACGCCGTCACGCGCTCCAGCTCGCCGCGCAGGTGGTCCATCGAGAGCTTCTGGTAGCCCTCGGTGATCGTCCGGTCGCGGTGCTTGAATTCGAGGTCGCGCGGGAGGCGGGCGAACGCCTCCGCCGAGCTCCAATTGGACCGAAGTCCCAGGCACTTTGGAGCCTGCTTGGAAGCCGCAATGCCGCTCGGGACGCGAGCCCGCAAGATTGGTCGTGAGGATAAGCGCTCCAAGGGGCCTCTACATTCACCCCCCACGCCCCGACTCCCGAACTCGGC
>CAYGST010000145.1:0-9816 GCA_964352415.1 uncultured Planctomycetaceae bacterium
CGGTGCAGCGCCGGCGTGTCGAGGGCCGCGGGCAGCCGCCGCTTGCGGTGGCCGAGCAGCTGGACGACGTAGTGCGTCGCCGTGCCCTTGCGCCAGGTCTCGCCCCGCAGCTTGTAGAGCACGGACGTCATGTAGAGCACCGAGAGCTGAACCTGCATCAGCCGCAGCGCCGGCGCCGGCAACGCCTCCGCGGGCGTGCCGCGTCGCAGCGCCTCGAGCGAGAGGACTTCGGTGCTCGGCGAGCACGCGAGCAGCACCAGCAGGATCCCGAGCAGCACGTCGCCGGAGTGTCGGAAGATCGGGTTCCGGTAGCAGATCCCACGGAAGGCGGTGAAGGCGAAGAACGCGGCGCCGAAGACGACCGGATAGCTGTTCGGACCGACGAGGATCACAAGTCCCGAGATGCCGTACAGGACGAGGGTCAGGACGATCCAGACGCGCTCCCCGGGCAGCACCCGGAGGAGGGGTGTGACCGCCGCGTAGGGGCTGGACCTCCAGCTCGCGTCCGACACGTAACCGTCCGGGTCGAGCAGCAGCCGCCGCGAGCGCAGCAGCGTGATCGCGTTCAGCACGACGAGCAGCCCCGCGAGGACGCGGAACACGGCGAGCGAGGTCAGGTCGACGGGCGACCAGAAGAACGAGAGCCAGGCCTCCGTCACGGCGTCTCGAGGGAGCGGGACCAGAGCGTGCGGACCTCGGGCTCGAGCGGCGCGTCGCGCACCCCGGGCGGGGGCGAGGGGTAGCGGCGCTGCTGGACCTCGATGGCGACGGGCCTGCGCGATGGCCGTCCGCTCGCCGCGTCCCGCTCGCGCCAGACGCGCAGGGCGCGCTCGGCGAAGTCCGGCCAGACGAAGGCGGCCTTGGGATCGCAGAGGCCCCACTGGAAGGCGACGAAGCGCAGGCCGCGCGCCTTGCCGAAGCCGTCCCCGTCGTCGAGCCCCTCGAGCGGGACGACCTCGCAGCTGCCGTCCTCGAAGCGGACCGCGGCGACGGCGATCTGCGTGGCGTCGGGCGCGTTCGGGGAGTACATCGACCAGCGGTAGCCGAGGGCGCTGAGGCGGACCACGTCGAACGGCCGGTTCGCGAGTCTGCGCAGCCGTCCGCGCAGGGGCAGGTTGGGCACGATCATCAGCCCGAGGGCGTAGAGGATCGCTGCGTTGTAGTACTCCTGCATCGTGACGGGGGTGCGGCGCCAGCCTAGCTGCCCGCCTCGACTTCCGAAACCGCTTCGAGCGCCGTTTGCGCGAGCAACGCCTCGACCTCGCGCACGGCGACGCCGTCCCGTCCGTAGGCCTCGAAGCGCTCGCGCATCGCTCCGACGCGCTCGCGGAAGCCCGGCTCCGCGAGCAGGCGCTCGATCGAGCGCCGGATCGCCGCGGGGTCGTCGTGCTCGCGGTCGCCCGTGATCCCGAGCCCGTGGTAGGCCGCGCGCGCCGTCGTGCCGGGCATGTCGGTGGCGAAGCCGCAGTAGTTCAGCGTCGGTACGCCGTGCGCGATGCACTCGTCGAGGGTGTTGATCGCGCCGTGGGTCACCGCGGCGTCCGCGTGGCGCAGCACTTCGAGCTGGGGGACCCAGCGGAAGGCGGCGACGTTCCCGGGCAGCGCGCCGAGCGCTTCGGCCTCGAGCTGGCCGCCGAGGGTCAGCACGACGTCCCACTCGGTCCGCTCCGCCACGGCGTCGAGCAGCCGCCGTAGGAAGGCGGTGTCGGTCGAGAAGAACGAGCCGAAGCCGGCGAACACGAGCTTGCGCGCGCCGCCGGACGCCGCCCGCCTCGCGTAGAGCTCCTCCAGGCGCGCGCGCACCTCGTCGGTGATGCGAGCGTCCGGGCGCTGCTCCAAGAGCAGCGGGCCGAGGAAGCGCGCGCGCGCCGGCGGCTCGTGGGGGAATTCGAGCTCGCGGGCGTGCAAGCAGAGCACGGGCAGGTCGCGGTAGGTGAACGGGATCGGCCACTGGCGCGTGTCCGTCGCGCGGGCGAGGTCGAAGCCCGCTTCGCGTGCGAGGAGCCCGAGGACGGCGATGCGGTCCGCGCCCGCGTCGCGCAGGCGGTTGCGCCAGCGGCGCCGGCGCTTGCGCGCGTCGAGGCGCCACCACAGCGCGGCGATCCCGAAGCGGCTGCCCGCGAGCCCTTCGCCCGGCGTCACGAGGTGGTGCGGCGGCGGGAGGCCCGGGCTGCGCCAGGTCGCGACGAAGGTGTTCAGCAGCGCGACCGGCACGCCGCTCGCCGAGGCCGCGATGCGCAGCTCGTGCAGCTCGGCGTCGAGCAGCAGCAGGTCGGGCGCGAGCTCGGCGACGCGCCGGGCGAAGGCGCGCGCGCCGCTGGCCTGGGCCAGCGCCTCGCGGCGCGCCGGGCGGTCGCGCCAGCGCTCGACGAGGCCGCGCTGCGCGTCCTGGGCGCGGACCTCCGCCCGCCGGTCCTCGGGCAGCGCCTCGAACGGCAGGCCGAGGCCCTCGATCGTCGCGCGCGCGGGCTCGACGCTCGCGTACACGACCTCGTGGCCGGCGGCGACGAGGCGCCGGGCCAGCTCGGCGCTCGTGTAGAGCAGGCCGGAGAGCCCGGAGGTCACGCAGAGCAGGCGAGCCATGGGCGGGGTGGGGTCGTGGTGGCGCTCACTCAGTCGCGAGCATAGCCGAGGCGCTCGACGAGTTCGCCGTAGCGCTCGTCGAACGCGGCGCGCACCCGGGGCGTGAAGTGCTCGCGCCACTGCCCGGAGCTCGGGTTGCGCACGTGCGGATCCTGCGCCTTGGCGCGGCCCTTCAGTGAGTAGCGACGCACGAAGAAGGCGCCGAGGCCGCGCGCGACCGGCCCGAGTCCGTAGTGTTCGAAGAGCTCGCCGAAGACGCGCTCCTCGTTCCCGAGGATGTCCTCGTAGCGGAACGTGACGATGTTCGGGTGCTCGTCCGGCCAGGCGGCCATCGAGTCGAAGTGGCGCGTGCGGACCTCGAGCTCGGCCAGGAGGCCGTCCTCGTCCGAGAGCGACTGCAGGTGCTCCGAATAAGAGATCGGCAGGCCGCGCATGGCCTCGGGCGGCGCGGCGTTGGCGAAGTACCAGTCGTCGGCGGTGGGCTCGGGCCTCGTGACCCAGGCCTCGGCGCCGCGACGGTGGTAGAAGAAGCCGGAGACCAGGAGGTCGCGCGGGTCACGCACGAAGCGCGAGAGCCGGAAGCGGCCGAGCTGTTCGAGGTCGAGGCAGCGGTTGTTGACCGAGGCGACCCGCAGCCGCTCGAAGGAGGCGTAGAAGTCCGCCAGGTGGCTGTTGTGGTGCGCGTAGCCACCGCCGAAGGGCAGGCAGCGGTTGAACACCGCGTGCATCACCCGCTTGTAATAGACGGTGAGGCACTTGTGGTACGAGCAGTGGATCAGGTTGGGCTCGGCCATTGGGGCGCGAGCGGGCGGCTAGAGCGCGTCCTGCCGCACGAAGCGGTTGTAGATCCACGCGAAGGCGTAGCCGATGAGCGAGCCGTAGACGACGCCGTAGGCGAGGCCGATGAAGGCGCCACCCCAGGTCACGTCGTAGCCTGGGCAGAAGTTCGCGAGCAGCCGCAGGTTCTCGCCGACCTTCTCGCCGCCGCGCAGGAGCAGGCCCGTGGTCGCGAGGAACAGCGCGGTGCCTCCGAACAGGCCGAACACGAGCGCGAAGATGCGCGCGCGCAGCCGCACGACGCCCGCGGCAATGAGCTCTTCTTCCGTGGTCGTCATTCGTCTCCTTCGAGCAGGTCGACCGCTCGGCTCTCGATCTGGGTGAGGATGTTCTGCTCTTCCAGGCGAATCAAGATGTTGATGAGCTTCGCGAGCCCCCAGCCGACGAGGAAGCCGATGAGGACGATCTCGGCGGCGCCGATCGCAGCGCCCGCCCAGCTGATCGAATAGCCCGGCAGGAACTGACCGAGGAGGCCGACCTTGCGCGCCAGCTCGGGCGTGCCGAGGGAGAGCTGCATGGCGGTGACCACGACCACGAGCAGGGCGGCGACCGCTCCCAGCGCGATCCCGAGCGCGCGGGCGTCGTAGTGCGCGAAGGCTGATCTGACCAGCGCGTCGATCGCCGGAGCCGCGACGCGGCGGGGGATCATGCGTTCCCCGCTGGCGCCTTTGGCCTCCTTGACGTCGCCCTCGCCCGAGCGCTTCTCCTCGTGGTACTCGTCCTCGACGTTGACGTCCCAGACGTCGTACTCGTCGCGGCCGGCGGCGATATTGCGCGCCGCATAGACCGCGGTGACCATCGAGTGGTCCTGGTTGTTGTAGCGGTGCTGGCCGTTGCGCCCGATCAGCTGGAGGTTCGGAAGGCTTGCGAGCCACGCGCGGATCTCGTCCAGCGCCTGTTGGTAGATGTCGTCGTAGACCGGATAGGCCTTCGGCATGCGGATGACCGTGCCGTCGATCACGCTGTCCGGCGGGATCAGCTTCAGCAGCTCGCACTCCTTCGTGCCGAGCGCGATCAGGTCGTCGTCCGCCATGTCCCAGACCTCGTCGCCCTCCTGGACGAAGTACTCGAGGCCCAGCGAGGACTTCGACGGGTCCGGCACCATGTGCGGGCTCCAGTTCTTGAAGTTCTGGATGCGGCCGAGCTTCACGTCCGGGGAGTGGATGTAGATCCAGTTGTCCGGGAACAGCTCCTCGCGATCGACGATGAGGCCGACGGTGAGGAAGTCGCGGTAGCGCAGCCGGTCGGCCGCGTCGAGGATCTCCTGGGGAGGCAGGGGCCGCAGGCTGTGCAGCAGCGTCCTCACGGGCATCGTCGAGAGGAACGAGTCGCCCTCGACGGCGCGTTCGCCGTCCGCGTCCTTCACGGTCACGTGGGTCACTCGCCCGCCGTCGTGGTGGAGCGTCTGGACGGAGGTGTTCAGCTGGGTCTCGACGCCGCGCTTCGCCAGGCGCTGAACGCACGTCTCCCACATCTGCCCCGGTCCGTGGCGGGGGTACTGGAACTCCTCGATGAGGGTCGTGATCTGGTTCTTGCCGCGCCCGGCGCCGAGCAGCGCGTTCTTGACGAGCGAGACGAGGTCGAGGTTCTTGATGCGCTGCGCGGCCCAGTCGGCGCTGATCTCGCTGCAGGGCATACCCCAGACCTTCTCGGTGTAGGTCTTGAAGAAGATCTGGAAGAGGCGCCGGCCGAAGCGGTTCGAGACCCACTCCTCGAAGTTGCGCTCGGGCTTGTAGGGGAAGAGGTTCGAGCGGACGAAGCTCGCCATGATCCGCACGGCCTCGATCGGGCCCAGCCCGCGCAGCGCGCCTACGGGCCGCAGCGGGTAGTCGAAGAAGGTCCCGTTGTAGTGGATGCGGGACATCCGCGGGCGCAGCATGAACTCCTCGTCGAGGAGCTCGACCCAGAGCTCCTGGACGTAGGGGACCTTGGTGAAGAAGCGGTGGCCGCCGATGTCGAAGCGGTAGCCCTCGTACTCGACCGTCCGCGAGATGCCGCCCACGAGCTCGTCCTGCTCGAGGACGACGGAGCCCTTGCCCAGCTTGGTCAGCTCGTAGGCTGCGGTGAGGCCTGCCGGCCCTCCACCGATGATGACGCAGTCGTGCACGCTTGTTCTCTCTGTCGATCTCTCGCTGACGGTGTCGCGGCCCTGCCGGCCGCTCCGACTCGTTGCCCTCTGGGCACTTCGAACTTCGGAGGCGAGCCTCCGCTCGATGCCCCGGGGGAGACTATTCTTTGAAATGGGTCGAAGTCGGGCCGAAGCCCGGGGAACCTCGCCGGAGTCGAAACTACGGGCCGGATTCCGCCCCGGGGAACGGTGCAGCTTCGCTCGCTCGTGATCCGCAGCGATCCCGTGAATCGTCACGCGCTGCGTGGCCCAGGCGGGCGCCTCCGCTGACAGCGGCGTCGCGTCCGGCCTTTCGAGGTGGAACTTGCACCCAAGCTGCCGGTGGGTTCGAACGCGACTTGCGAACGCAGAGATCCATGACCGGTCGTACCGGAAGCGTGCGCTCTTGCTCCATCCGGCGCCTCGCAATTGTTGGGGCACCGTTGGCGTGCCTGGTGGGCCGGCGGGGGCGTTCTCTCGAACCACTCGAGCCAGCGGACTCGACGCACAGCCTGCCCAGCAGAAGGACGGACGCCACGGATTGACAAGACTCCAGGACGGGACAGAGTTAGCCGGACCTCGCAACCCGATCCCCTCGAGATTCATGACTCCTGAACATCCCTCCGCCGCTCGAGCTGGCGCTCCCTCCCTTCGCCCCGTGCTCGCCTCGCTGGCCGCTCCGGCCCTCGCGCTGCTCCCACTCTCCACCGCCGCTCAGGCTCAGGACGGCGGCGCCTCGCCCGACCCCGCGCCGACGGAGGTCGGGGCCGACGCGGCGCCCGCCCAGGACGAGGACGGAACGCTGATCCTCGACGAGGTCGTGGTCGAGGGCCGCGGCCGGAGCCTGATCGGCGTCGCCACCTCTGCGACCGAGGGCGTGGTCGGCCGCGAAGAGCTCCAGCGCCGGCCGATCCTGCGGCCGGGCGAGCTGCTCGAGACCGTCCCCGGCGTGATCATCACCCAGCACTCGGGCGCCGGTAAGGGCAATCAGTTCTTCCTGCGCGGCTTCAACCTGGACCACGGCACCGACATCGCGGTGCGCGTCAACGGCATCCCGAACAACCTGCCGTCGCACGGTCACGGCCAGGGCTACATCGACATCAACTACTTGATCCCGGAGGTGGTGGAGACCGTCAAGTTCAAGAAGGGCCCGTACTACGCCGAGGCCGGCGACTTCGCGACGGCCGGTTCGATCTCGATCGACTACGTCGACTCGCTGCCGAACTCCATGTTCCTGATCGAAGGCGGCAGCTACGACTACCAGCGCGCTCTCGCTGCCGACTCCTTCAAGCTCGGCGACGGCGACCTGATGTTCGCCTTCGAGTCGATGCACCACGACGGTCCGTGGGACGTCCCGCAGAGCTTCGACAAGCTCAATGGCGTCGTGCGCTACACGGAGAGCGACGCCAACGGCGGCGTGCGCTACACCGCTCAAGGCTACGACAGCTCCTGGATCTCCACCGACCACGTCGCCAAGCGCGCGGTCGACACCGGGCTCATCAGCCGCTTCGGTTCGCTCGATCCGACCAGCGGCGGCGAGACCTCGCGCTACTCGCTCTCGGCGGACTGGTGGGGCAGCGGCGACGACGACGGCTGGAACCTGACGGCCTACACCTACTTCTACGGCCTCGACCTCTACTCGAACTTCACCTACGCGCTCGACGACCCGGTCAACGGGGACCAGTTCCTGCAGCGGGACGAGCGCTGGGTGCAGGGCATCGAAGGCGACTACAACTGGCCGATGGAGGTCGGGAACGCGTACGGTGAGAACACCATCGGGTTCCAGTTCCGCAACGACATCATCGACAACGGGCTGTTCGACACCGCGCAGCGGACCATCCTGAGCACGACCCGCCAGGACGACATCCTCCAGACGAGCCTCGGGCTCCACGCCCAGAACCAGGTCTACTGGAACGACTGGTTCCGCAGCACCGTGGGCATCCGCGGCGACGTGTACCGCTTCGACGTGGACAGCGACCTGCCCGCGAACTCCGGCACGGAGACCGACGCCCTGATCTCCCCGAAGGCCGGCGTCGTGTTCGGTCCGTGGTCCGACACCGAGATCTACGTGCAGGCCGGCTACGGCTTCCACAGCAACGACGCGCGCGGCACGACGATCTCCGACGACCCGACGACGCCCGCGCCGAACGACGGCGTCCCGGTCGATCCGCTCGTGCAGCAGCGCGGCGCGGAGATCGGCGTGCGCACCACCGCGATCGAGGGCCTCCAGAGCACGCTCTCGCTCTGGTACCTGGAGAGCGACTCGGAGCTCCTGTTCGTCGGCGACGCCGGCGCGACGGAGCCGACCGGCGCCACGGAGCGCTACGGCGTGGAGTGGACGAACTTCTACGAGGTCAACACCTGGCTGACGCTCGACCTGGACCTCGCCGCTTCGAACGCGAGCTTCACGTCCGGCGGCCCGGACGATCACGTGCCCGGCGCGATCGACAAGGTCGCCGCGATGGGGGCCACGATGCGCCACCCGCGGGGCCACTACTTCGCGATCCGCGGCCGGTACTTCGGCCCCCGTGACCTCACGGAGGACGGATCGATCCAATCCTCGACCTCGTTCCTCGTGAACGCGCACGCGGGGTATCGTTTCACGGAGGACTGGCAGATCCGACTTTCGGTCTTCAACCTGCTCGACCGAGAGGTCAACGACATCGAGTACTACTACGCGTCGCGCCTCCCCGGCGAAGCCCCCGGTCCCGACGACGGTGGCTACAACGACATTCACTTCCACCCCTCGGAGCCCTTCAGCGTTCGCGTGGGGATCTTCGCGAGCTTCTGAACCCCCTCCATGCTCCACGAGCCGCAGACCCTCCAGGAAGCCTTCGTCATCGGCGGGCCCGTCATGTGGCCGCTGCTCGGCGCCTCGGTCGTCGCCGTCGCGGTGATCGTCGAGCGCGCCGCGACCTACGGACTTCAGCGGCTCCCGTTCGAGCGCTTCGTGGAGCAGCTCTGTCAGGCCGTGAGGGCCGGGGACCGCGACGCTGCCGAGCGCATCGCCGCGGGCGGCCGCGGCCCGGTCGCGCGGCTGGCCGCGGTCTTCCTGTCGGTCCTCGAGCGGCCGAAGGCGCTGCGCGAGGAGCTCGTCAAGCGTGAGGGCGGCATGCTGCTGGAGGTCGTCGAGAAGCGCCTCCCGCTGCTGCGGCTCGTGGTCCAGATCGCGCCGATCCTGGGTCTGTTGGGGACGGTGCACGGACTGCTGTTCGCCTTCTGGGGTCTGGAGGCCGTCGATGGGCCGATCAAGCCCTCGGACGTCGCGGGGGGCATCGGCTCGGCGCTGACGACGACGGTCTTCGGCCTCTCGATCGCGATCCCCGCGAGCGCTTTCCTGCTCATGTTCGAGGAGACCGTGGATCGCGTCGCGCGGCGCATGGGCTTCCTCGTCTCGCACCTCGAGGAGGCGGTCGTCGCGCGCGACGAGGCGCTCGAGGCCGATCGGGTTCGGGGTCTGCCCGGGACCGGAACGAAGGCGAGCTGAGCGAGCGGAGACGTAGACGATGGAGTTCACTCGACCCAGCCGCCGGCACACCGGCCTGGACCTCACGCCGCTGATCGACGTGGTGTTCCTGCTGATCGTCTTCCTGATCCTGACGGCGAACTTCCAGCAGCCGTCGCTCTCGCTCGATCTGCCCGGCGGGAGCTCGGACGACGACGCGCGCGAGCGGGTCATCCTCGTGGAGCTGGACGCGAACGGCCAGCTCGCGCTCGACGGCGTACCCGTACAGCGCGCGGCGCTGGCCAGCGCCCTGGGCACGGCGCTCGAGCCGCTCGAGCAGCGCGCCGTTCGGCTCCTGGCGGACGAGCACGTCGAGTACGGCGCACTGCTGCCGATCATCGAGGAGATTCGCGCGGCCGGCGCCTCGGCCGTGGACCTCGTGCACGAGGCGGCCGCCCGGTGACTCCGCTCAGCCCGACCAGCGCGCTGCGATCCCTGGCCGCTGCACGACGCGGCGGCTCGATGCTGCCCTTCGTGCTCGGCTCGGTCGTGCTGCACGTCGGGCTGATCGTGTTCGTGCCCGCCTGGACCGACCACGGCCCGGAGGTCGCGCTGGCCTCGCAGACGCGCGCGGTGCGCCTCGTGCTCCCGCCGCTGCCGCGCGAGCCCGAGCCACAGCCCGAGCCCGAGCCGACGCCCGAACCTCCGCCGGAGACCCCCGAGCCGATCCCCGAGCCCGTGCCCGTGGAGCCGCCGCCGGTCCTGCCGCAGTTCGATCCACCGCCGCCCATCCCGGACGCGCCGGTGATCCCCGAGCCGCCGCCGGTCGCGCCGCACGCCGAGC
>CAYGST010000146.1:0-8445 GCA_964352415.1 uncultured Planctomycetaceae bacterium
GCTCGTGCCCGTACTGCTCAGCAAGGGCTTCCTGCTCTCGATCCCCGTGCTGGCCGCGTTCAGCCTGTGGCTCACCGCGCGCTGCGCCGCGCGGCTCGCGGGTGCCGCTTGGAAGCCGCGCGCGTTCGCCCTCGGCGCGCTCGCGCTGCTCGTGGTCGGCGGCGGGCTGGCCGGCCCGCTCGTGTTCGCCGGCGCCGGGGACTACGCGCACGTCTTCGCGCTGCTCTCCGCCAAGCTCGCCAACGGCGGCCAGCTGCCCGCCGACCCGAGCGAGCTCTCCTTCGACGTGCGGCTCCTGTGGCAGGGGCCGTTCGCGACGCCGCACTGGCGCGACCTGTGGGGCGCGCTCGGCGTCGGACTGTTCGTGGCCGCCGGTGCGCTCGCCGCCGGACTGGTCGACTGGCGCCGTGCGCCGGAGGACCCGCGCCCCGCGCTGCTCTTCGCCGTCACGCTGGGCGGGCTGGTCGCCTGCCTGCTCGTGCAGCGCACGCTGGTGCTCCCCGCCATGCTCGCGCCCGTCGCCGCGGTCGTCCTGCTCGCGCGCTGGAGCGGCCCGGCGCGCCTCGTCGTGTTCGGCGGGCTGCTGCTCTTCCAGGGCTGGAGCTTCCACGACTGGTTTACGCACCGCCCCTCGCCGTGGTACTCGGACCCGAGTCGCCCCGGCTACGTCGAGGGGATGATGAACGAGCTGGGCGAAGTGGTGCGCTGGATCGGGGACAACGTCCCGGTCGACGAGCCCATCTCCTCCGACTTCGTGACGGGCACGGCGGTGCTCGCTCACGCGGGCAATCCGATGCTCGTCCAGCCGAAGTACGAGACGACGGAGAGCCGCCGCCGCATCCAGGAGTTCACCGAGGCCTTCCTCTTCGGAGGCGTGCGCGAGTACCGCCAGCTCCTGCTCCAGAACGACTGCCGCTACATCCTCGTCAACCAGGGCTTCTGGTACAGCAACCTGCACCTCGCGGGGATCCAGATGACGCCGGAGTGGCGGCCCGACCCGCGCACGCCCTTCGGCCGGCTGTGCTCGCAGGATCCGTCGGTCTACCGCAACCTCCCCGGCTTCGAGCTCTTGTTCGAGAAGCAGAACCAGTTCTCGCCGGGGTTCATGCGCGTGTTCCGGCTCGTCGAAGGCCGCTGATCGGCTGCGCGCGCCTGTACGGCGCGGCCGAGCACGACTAGGATCTGCGCGATGACGCGCCGGACCCAACGCCCCTCGCCCCTCCGCGCCGCGATCGTGGCCGCCGCGCTCACGCTCGGCGCCGCCGCCTGCTCGAACGAGGCCGCCACCACACCGAGGCGGCGGCCGAACCTGATCCTGGTCTCGATCGACTCGCTGCGGCCCGATCACCTCGGCTGCTACGGGTACGAGCGCGAGACCTCGCCCTTCCTCGACGCGCTGGCCGCGAGCGGCGCGCGCTTCGAGAACGCGGTCAGCACGACCTCCTGGACGCTCCCGTCGCACGTCTCGCTGTTCACCGGGCTCTACGGCGCGACGCACGGCGTCGTCGACAACGGGCTGTCGCTGTCCGAGGACCACGTGACGCTGGCCGAGGTGCTGCAGCGCGAGGGCTACGAGACGGCCGGTTTCTTCGGCGGGCCGTACCTGCACCCGACCTTCGGCGTCGGCCAGGGCTTCGACACCTACGTCAGCTGCATGGGCTCGACGCCCGATGGCGCGAGCGGCGACGCGATCCGCGACTCCGCCATGGCGCCCAATGCGCCGTCGCACACGGACATCACGGGCCCGCGAACGCGCGAGCGCGTGAAGGCCTGGGCCGAAGGGCGCGCGAGCGATTCGCCGTACTTCCTGTTCCTGCACCTGTGGGACGTCCACTACGACTTCAACCCGCCCGCGCCGTACGCCACGCAGTTCGCCGACGCGAACTACGCGGGCCCGGCCGACGGGCGACTGATGACCAACCCCGCCATCCGCCCCGACATGGCGCCGGCGGACCTCGCCCACGTGAAGGCGCTCTACGACGGCGAGATCGCGTTCACCGACTTCGTCCTGGCGGGCATCGTCGGCGACCTGCGCGCGCTCGGGCTCCTCGAGGACACCGTCATCGTCGTGACGGCGGACCACGGCGAGGAGTTCTTCGAGCACGGCAACAAGGGCCACAACAAGACGCTGTTCGACGAGGTGCTGCGGATTCCGCTGATCGTCGTCTGGCCCGGCGAGGTCGAGCCTGGACAGGTCGTCGAAGATCAGATCCAGCTCGTGGACCTCGCGCCGACGCTGGCGCGGCTCGGCGGCTTCACCGGTGAGCTGCCCAGTCAGGGCGCCGACCTCGCGCCGCTGCTCACGGGCTCGAGCATGACGCAGCGCGACGCGCTCTCCGGACTGTTCATCGACGGCATGACCCAACGCGCGCTGCGCTCCAACGAGCGCAAGGTGCTCAGCGTCCAGGACGGCATGCCGGCCGCCTACATCGATCTCGCAAAGAGTCCGACCGAGGCCTTCGACGAGATCGTCTATCCGCAGCCGGGAAGCCCTCAGCCTCGGCGCAAGCGCGGGGAGGCGGAACTCCGCGCCGCCGTCGAGCGAGCGGAGGAGCTGCGCGACATGCTCGGCCGCCGTCCGCCGAACTCGATCGATCTGCCGGCCTCGATGCTCGCCGACCTGAAGGCCCTCGGCTACCTCGGCGAGGACGAGGGCGACGACGCGGACGGAGACGAGTAGCGCGTGAGCGAAGCCATCGCATCCACGGACGAGCCCGGAGCCGGAGCCTCTGCACCTGACGCCCCGACTCCGCTCGAGCGCCGCGTCGGCCTCGCGCTGACGCTCGCCGCCTGGGCGCTGCTCCCCTACTGCCTGTGGCAGGGCTGGGGCGCGTGGAACGACGTCCTGGTCGACTTCGGCCGCGAGCTGTACGTGCCGTGGCGCCTGACCGAGGGCGACGTGCTGTACCGCGACGTCGCGTACTTCAACGGCCCGCTGTCGCCCTACTGGAACTCGCTCTGGTTCGCGCTGCTCGGTCCGTCGCTGCGCACGCTGACGATCGTCAACGCCGTGCTGCTCGCGCTCTTCGGCGCCGTGCTGCATCGGCGCGTCGCCAGCGCCGGCGGCCCCATCGCGGCGGGCGCGACGCTGCTGCTGTTCTTCCCGCTGTTCGCCTGCGGCCACTTCCCCGGCATCGGCAACTACAACTTCCTCGCGCCCTACTCGCACGAGATGACGCACGGGCTGCTGCTCGCGCTGCTCGCGTTCGGCGCGACGCTGCGGGCGACGGCGCACGGCGACCGCGGCTGGGGCTGGCCGCTCGCCTCCGGCGTCCTGTGCGGCCTGTGCTTCCTGACCAAGGCGGAGATCACGCTCGCGCTCGGCGCAGCGGTCGTCTACCTGTGGCTCGCGCGCGGCGCCTGGCGCGGCGACTGGCAGCGGCCGCTCGCGCTCGTCCTCGGCGCGCTCGCGCCCGTCGCGCTCGCCTGCGCCCTCTTGTGGATGGCGATGCCGTTCGACGACGCGCTGCGCGGCACCCTCGGCACCTGGTCGGGGATTCTCTCGAGCGACGCGACGCGCGGCGTGTACTACGCGACGTACATGGGACTCGATCGCGCCTCGGAGAACCTGACCGCGATCGCACAGAACCTCGGCTGGCTGCTGCTGCTGTTCGCGCCCGCCGCCGTGCTCGATCGCCTGCTGCGGGGCCGGCCGCTCGGCCAGCGCCTCGGCGCGGCGCTCCTCGTCGCGGCGGCGGTCGGTGGCGCGTTCGCCATGCGCGAGTGGGACCCGTTCGCCTGGATGCTCAGCGCGCAGAGCCTGCCCGTCGTCGCCGTGCTCGCGTTCGGCGTCGCCGCCGCATTGGCGCTGCGCGCCGCGCCCATCGACCGGGGCCCCTGGACCGAGCGCGCGGGCTTCGCCGCCCTGGCGGGGCTCCTGATGCTCAAGATCCTGCTCGCGGTGCTGCTGTGCCACTACGGGTTCGCGCTCTCGGTGCTCGGCGCGACCCTGCTCGTCGTCGTGGTCGCCGAGTGGCTGCCGCGCGCGATCGGCGGCGACGGCCTGCGCGGACCGTGCCTGCGCGCGTCGGCGCTCGCGTGGGTGCTAGCGACCGCCTTCGGCTTCTGGTCGATGAGCGAGCAGGTCTTCGACAGCAAGACGGTCGTCGTCGGTGACGGCGCGGATGCCTTCCGCGCGGACGCCGTGCGCGGCGAGGGCGTGCGCCAGCTCGCCGAGCAGATCGAGGCGCGGCTGAAGCCCGAGTACACGCTGCTCGTCCTGCCCGAGGGCATCATGGTCAACTACCTGACCCGCCGCCGCACGCCGACGCGTCACGTGAACTTCATGCCGCCCGAGCTCGACCTGTTCGGCGAGGACGTGATCCTGCAGGACCTGCGCGACGCGCCCGACCCCGCCGCCGTCGCGCTCGTGCACAAGGACACGAGCGAGTACGGCGTGCCGCTGTTCGGGGTCGATTACGGCCAGCGCATCGGACGCTGGGTGCAGCGCCGCTTCCAGGCCGACTGGCGCTGGGGCGACATGCCGCTGACACCGGAGACGCGCTTCGGCGTCGCGTTCTTCGGGCACAAGTAGCGCGCATGGGACGCGCCGTCGCATCGGCGTGAATTTGCAGCGCGTCCACCCTCTCGGACGGGATTCATCGACAGCCCTGCCCTAGCATCGAGGCATGCACCGCACCGCGCGCTCCGCCCGCACTCTTCGAGCCGTCCTCCTGGCCTTCGCCCTGGCAGGCTCCGCTTCGTGCATCGCCACGGAGCCGCTTCCGCCGATGCGCGAGGAGGCGACTCCGGTCGAGGCGAGCTCCACGCCGGACTGGCAGCGCGCCGGCACGTCGCGCGAAGGCCGGCCCATCGAGTACGCCGTCTTCGGCGAGGGTCCGGTCACCGTGCTGCTCCTCGCGGGCATCCACGGCAACGAGGAGGCGGGCACGCCGCTGCTCGAGGAGCTCGCCGCGCGCTTCGCCGCGTACGGAGTCGGGCTCCCCTGGATGCGCGGCAAGCGCGTGGTCGTGCTGCCGGCCCTGAACCCCGACGGCCTGGCCGCGAACCGCCGCTACAACGCGGACGGCATCGACCTCAACCGCAACTTCCCGGCGCGCAACTTCGCGGACTCGCGGCGGCGCGGCGACGAGCCGCTGTCCGAGCCCGAGAGCCGCGCGCTGCACGACCTCGTGCTCGAGCTGCGGCCGCACCACGTCCTCACCTTCCACATGCCCGTCGGCGTGATCGACTACGACGGACCGGCGGGCGAGCTCGCGCAGCGAGTCTCGGAGACCTGCGGCCTGCCCGTGAAGCAGCTCGGCAGCCGACCCGGTTCGCTCGGGTCGTGGCTCGGCGTCGACCTCGCGATCCCGACGCTGACCGTCGAGCTGCCCGCCAGCGCCCACGGGATCACGCGCGCGGAGGCCTGGGAGCGCTACGGCCAGCTGCTGCGCGTCGCGATCGCGTACGGCGACTGAGCGCGACGGCCGCGCAAGTGCTTTCCTCTACTTGCCCGGCCCGAGCGCGCCCTCGACGAACTCGAGCCGGCTGCGCAGGTCGCGCTCCAGCGGCGCGCGGTAGCGGAACTCCGCGGACATCTCCGAGCAGCGCTCGAGGCCGAGGCGGTAGGCGGTGGCTGCGCGACGCAGCTTGCGCTCCACGACGTAGCCGTTGCCGAGCTTGAGCTGGGTCACGGCCTGCTGGCGCAGGGAGAGGTCGCCCTCGCGCCAGGTCTCGTCGGCCGCCTGGCGATAGAGCGCGAACGCGTCACCGCCCGCCCGCTCCTCGAGCACGGCGAGGTGGTAGAGCTGGTTCGCGCGGCCACGCTCCGCTCCCATGCCTTCGATCGGCCCGTGCACGAGCAGCGCGCCGAGCGCGAGCCCCGCGGCCCCGAGCCCCACGCGCACCCAGCAGCGCTTGCGCCACGCCGCGATGCCCTCACTGCACGCGACCAGCGCGAACACGATCCAGCACGCCACGCTGGGGAGCCGGTAGCGCGACAGGACGAGGAACGCGGTGAAGCTCGCCGCCTGCGTCACGACGACGGCGTACAGCGGCCAGAGCTCGCGCCAGCGCCGCAGACCGAGCAGCAGCCCGGCCAACGCGAGCGGCGCGATCACGCCAACCCCGGGCAGCGGCAGCCGCAACGGCCACGAGTAGCGTTCGAAGAAGCCGAGGTGGTCGTCGGTGCCGATCTCCACCGCGCTCCAGAACATCCGCAGCTTGCGCCAGAGCAGCGCGACCGCGGCGCCGGGGTTCTCGGCCATGTGGTCTAGCGCCCGCGCCGTGAGGATCCGCGAGACCTCCGAGGCCGGCGGCTCGTTCGCGGGGCGGTCATGGCCGTAGCGGTGGAAGTCGAGCTTGGCGCTCTCGAACTCCGTCGTGACACCGGCGTGCGCGCCGCTCGCGTTCGGACCGTTGCCGATCCACAGATTCGGGCCGGCGTTCGCGGTGATCAGCACGGGGTCGCCGTCCGCGAGCTGGTTGTGCAGCGTGGCGAGGCCGACGAGCGGCAGGCAGCCGAGCGCGAGGGCTGCGCCGCGCAGCGCACGCTCGCGAATCCGCTCCGCGCGGAACGCGAGCGCGAGCCACAGCCACATCGAGGGCAGGAGGAGCAGCGCCGGCGCCTTGGACAGCGCCGCAAGCCCGATGGCGACGCCGACCGCGAGCCACCAGCCGCGCCCGCCGCGACGCGCGGCCTCGAGCGAGAGCGCGACGACCAGCAGGTTCAGGAAGAGCCCCTGGGTCGAGGGCATCAAGAGGCCCGCGTAGTAGATGAACGGCGCGAGGCCTGCCGCCACGAGGCCGGCGACCAGCCCCTGCCACGGACCGAGCAGGCCCGCGGCGATCCAGGCGATCAGCAGGCACGAGAGCGCGTCGACGAGCGCCTGCAGCCAGAACACGGCTCCGTAGTCGTAGCGTGTGCGCTCTCCGGATGCGTCGAGCGGGTCCCCGGGAAGGACCGCGCTCACGACTCCGAGCGTGTACGGATAGAGCGGTCCCATGTAGAAGCCGTGCTTCCCGACCAGCTCGCCGTCGGCGATGGCCTCGGACCAGCTGGCGTAGTGCTGGGCGTCGCCGAGGAAGGCGAGGTTCTCGGGGTACGGCGTCTGGGCGGCCGCGGCGAGGTGCGCGCCGCGCAGGCCGAGCGCGGCGAGCAGGAGGATCAGCGCGCCGATCAGCGCCGCGCGACGGCTGGGAGCGGCCGGCGCTCCCCGCGCTCCGGAAGCGGACTCCTGCACGGATCCGGACTCACGCTCGGGCGTCGAGCGGGTCGACGTAGGGGACTGCGACTCCACGGCCCGCCATGCTAGGGTCCGCCCTCGCCCGCCGGGACACGCATTCCGGTTCGGTTCCTCCCCCGCCCCCATGTCCAGCTCCAGCGACCTGATCCTCGTCGGCACGGGCTTCGCGTCCACGTTCTTCCTGCGGCGCTGGCTCGCGAGCGCGCCGGCCGGTGCGCGCGTGCGCGTGCTGGAGCGCGGGCAGCTCGATCCGCACGCCTGGCAGGTCGCCAACCGTCGCAACTCGAGCTTCGAGGGCGAGGCGCACGTCGAGCGCGGCGGGCACGACAAGGAGTGGGTCTACGTGATCGGCTTCGGCGGCGGCTCGAACCGCTGGTGGGCCTGCACGCCGCGCATGCTGCCGAGCGACTTCCGCACGCAAACGCTGTACGGCGTCGGGCGCGACTGGCCCGTCGACTACGACGAGCTCGAGCCGTTCTACGCCCAGGTCGAGGACGCGATGTCCGTCGCCGGGCCGTCGGACGACACGCCCTTCCGGCGCAGCACGCCCTACCCCCAGCCGCCGCACCGCGCCACCGAGCCCGAGCGCCTCCTGGCCGAAGCGCTGCCCGGCGAGTTCTTCCGCCAGCCGTGCGCGCGCACGCGCAAGGCCACGAAGCAGCGGCGGGTCTGCTGCGCGAGCGGCGTCTGCTCGATCTGCCCGATCGACGTCAAGTTCAGCGTCCAGAACGAGCTCGCGGACGTCTACGAGGACGAGCGCGTCGAGCTGACCTTCGGCGCGATGGTGACCGGCGTCGTGCGCGAGGGCGGCGAGGTCGTCGGCGTGAGCTACGAGCAAGGCGGCCAGGAGCTGGAGGCGCGCGGCGACCTCGTCGTCCTCGGCGCCAACGCGATCTTCAACGCGCACATCCTCCTGCGCTCGGGGTTCGAACACCCGCTGCTCGGCAAGCGCCTCGTCGAGCAGGTCGGCCGCAACGTCGTCGTCTACCTGGACGGCGTGGACAACTTCCAGGGCTCGACCAGCGTCACGGGGCACGGCTACATGCTCTACGACGGCGAGCACCGCCGCGAGCGCGCCGCCGCGCTGATCGAGACGTTCAACATCCCCGACCTGCGCCGGGACCACGGCCGCTGGCGGCAGAAGCTGCACCTCAAGTTCATCTACGAGGACCTGCCGAGCGAGGAGAGCACCGTCAGCGTCGATCGCGCGGACCCGAACGTTTTTTTTAATGTTTTGGGGTGCAACTAGTTCTACACC